>JALSIO010000597.1 GCA_026989995.1 Myxococcales bacterium | reverse complement strand
TCCGGATCGGTCCGGAGGGCCTCCTCGAGGAGCGGGACCGGATCGCCGCCCGCTGTCCGGCAGATGCGTGCAGCCTCCACCAGGCGGGCGGCCCGCTCGGCCGGCTCCGCGGCCGCATCGGCGAGCCTCCGGGCGCAGCGAAGGGCCTCCTCCTCCCGGCCCGCCTCCACGCACAGTCGCATTCGCAGCTCGAGAAGCCCCACGCACGACTCGCCCCCGGTGACCGCGCCATCGAGGAGCGAGAGAGCGCCCCGCAGGTCCCCGCGCGCGGCCCGGGCCTCGGCGGCGCGCCGGAGGTCCTCGGGCCGGGGAGCCGGTCCCCCGGGGCGGGTGACCCGGGCCTCGGCGACCCGCGCGCCTTCCGCCGCCTCGCCGAGGGCGGCCAGCAGGTCGGCGCGAAGCTCGAGGAGCGGCGGGTCGCCGGGTTCGGCCCGAAGGGCCTCATGGCAGAGTTCGAGGGCGGCCTCGAGCTCACCGCAGTCGCGCGCCGCGGCTGCGGCCATCCGGGCGAGACCAGCCCGCTCCGCGCCCGCCAGCCGATGGCCCTCGGGATCGAGGTCGAGCGCTGCGCGCGCCGCCCGCCAGGCGGCAGCCGTGCGGCCGAGCCGGTGCGCCAGCCGGGCCTCGGCGGCGGCCGCCGACCCCGCAGCGGGATCGCGCTCCCGGGCCCGTTGGAGCAGGTCGAGGGCACGGCACGGGTCCGCCGGCTCGAGCAGCCGCGCGGCGCGCTCGAGGTGGCGGGCCGCCTGCACCGCGGGGGCCCGCTCCGCGGCCGACTCGAGCGCCCTGGCGGCGCCCAGCGCGTCTCCGGAGGCACAACCGAGCTCGGCCAGCTCCAGGAAGGCCGGCAGATGGTCGGGATCGAGCGCGAGGGCCTGCTGGAGTCGGGTGCCGGCATCGTGCGGCCGCCCGGCCTCCCGAAGGGTCCGCGCGAGCTCGACGAGGCTCGCCGCGCGCGGCGCGACCTCCGGGTGGTCGCACCAGGCGGCGAGGGCGGAGGCCAGCCGTGCGGGATCCCGCACGGCGCGCGCGAGATCGACGCGCTCGGCCAGGCGGGTGGGAGGCAGGGCGTCGAGCCCTGCGGCGGCTTCGAGCGCGGCGAGCGCGCCCTCCGGATCCCCGCAGCGCAGTCGGGCGAGGTCCGCGATCCGCAGCCAGATCTCGAAGCGGCGCGCGGGCTCCCGGGAGCCGAGGACGTCGAGCTCGCTCCGCAGCAGGTCGAGCGCGCCGCGCCAGTCCTCCACGGCCTCGAGGATCTCCTCGAGGCGCCGCAGGCTCTCGAGGTCCGACGGATCGGCCTCGAGCGCCGCCGCCAGGGCCCGGGTGGCCCGCGTGGTGGCGCCGAGGCGCTCGTAGCAGAGCACGCCGAGCTCCCGGTAGAGCGCTGCACGGAGGGACGGCTCCCGGGTCTCCGGATGCGCGAGCTCGGCCTCGAGCATCCGCACCTGTTCGGCGGCGTCGTCGAGGGACTGGGCGCACCGCCGGAGGCCCCGGATGGCGTCGAGCCGGTCCGGCGCGATGCGCAGCGCCTCCCGCCAGGCGGCGGCGGCCGCCGCCGGCAGGCCCAGGCCCTGTTCGCGAACCCGGGCCAGGGCCAGCTGCTCCCGCAGGCCACCCCGACCGGCTGCGATGCGGGCCTCGAGGCGCCGGGCGAGCTCCACCGGGAAGTCGCACTGCTCGAGCAGCTCGATCAGGGCGAGCTCGGCCTCCTCCACGTCGCAGGTCGCCGGCGCCTCCTCGAGGGCCGCCCGGAGGTGGGCATGGGCCCGGTCGGGCCGGCCGAGCTCATCGCGGTACAGCGCGGCCAGCTCGCATCGGAGCCGAAACCGCCGCTCCGCGAAGACCGGAGCGTCGGGCCGGAGCAGCGCGAGCTCGGCCTCGGCGGACTCGGCCGCCCCGGCGAGGTCTCCCGCCCGGCGGCGGCAGGCGGCGAGCTCGCGCAGCAGCTCGCTTCGGCCCGCGGCACCGGCCGGAGCCTCCGCCAGGGCCATGGCGAGCTCCCGGGCCGCGCCGGCGGGGTCGTGCAGGGGCCCCGCGCAGATCCGGGCGAGCTCCCGACGCACCGGCACCCGCCCGGCGGGCGGAAGGGCGGCGAGCAGGCGCCGGAGGGCTCCGGCGTGCTCGCGCGGCTGCCCCGCCTGCTGCCGAACCCGGGCGAGGAGGAAGAGGAGCTCCGGGTCGTCACCGTGTTCCGCGAGTGCCGCCTCGATCATTCGCGCGGCTTCCACCGGCCGCCCGAGGTCGTCGGCGAGAAGCAGCGCGATCCGGTGCTGCAGGGAGCGGCGCCCCGTCGGCTCCCGCACGAGCGCGAGCTGCTCGCGAAGCCAGCGGACACAGGCCTCCGGCCGCCCGGCCCGCCAGTGGATCTCCGCGATGCGGGCCCGGAGTCCCGGTTCGCGTGGCTCGACCGCGACGGCGCGCTCGAGCCACGGCAGGGCCCGGTCGGGCGGAAGCCGCTCGAAGGCCAGGTCCGCGAGCCGGAGCCGGTTCGACCGCTGGCCCCTCGGGTCGGTCGCCTCGGCGTCGGAGAGCAGCTCCAGGGCCTCCTCCACCCGTCCCTCGGCGAGGCGGAGCTCGCCGAGCGCCTCGCGCGCACGGCCGAGGCCCGGGTCGAGGGCGAGGGCCGCCTCGAGGTCCGCAGCCGCAGCCTCGGAGGCGCCGCCTCGCGCGCGCAGGAGGCCCCGCTCGGCCAGGAGCTCCGCGCGCTCGGCGGGGTCGTCGGCCGCGGCGACGGCGAGGCCCAGCAGGTGCTCGCGGTCACCGTCGCGGCGCAGGCGGCGGGCCAGCGAGAGGGCGTGTCGGAGCAGGGGAAGGTCCGAGGGATCCACTTCGACCGCACGCCGGAGCTGCTCGAGCGCTTCGTGCGGCCGCCCGAGCGGACCGCCCAGGAGCTCGGCGAGTTCGAGCCGCAGCGGCACCTCGCGGGGACCCGCCGTGCGGGCGAGGGCGGCGTCGAGAAGGCGTGCGAGCCCCTCCGCGTCTCCCCGGCGCCGGTACAGGTCGCGCAGCGCCTCCTCCGCCCCCGCGTGGCCCGGCTGTTCCACGAGCGCGCGTCGGTAGGCTTCGAGGGCGGGGCCCTGCTCGCCGCGCCGGAGCAGCTCGTCTGCGAGGCGAACCCACCAGAGCGCCCGTTCCTCCGGAACGTCGGCCGCGCCGGCCGCTTCGCGACACAGCAGGAGGAGCGGCGCCACGCGCCCGGTGGCGCGGTAGAGGTCGGCCAGGGGCTCGGCGACCACCGCCACCGGGCCGGACTCGGCCCGGGCCGCCTCCAGGTGGGCGATCGCCCCGGCGGGGTCGCCGAGCTCCCGCCACAGGATCCCGGCGAGGCGCACCCGGACGGAAAGCCGCTCGGCAGCGGCGGTCGCCGGCGCGCCCCCGTCGTCGGCCAGCAGCCGCG
Source organism: Myxococcales bacterium (assembly GCA_026989995.1). Lineage (GTDB taxonomy): Bacteria > Myxococcota_A > UBA9160 > UBA9160 > JALSIO01 > JALSIO01. The sequence goes on along the minus strand of JALSIO010000597.1, from coordinate 10,204 downwards.
CGAGGCGCGCCTCGAGGAGCCGCGCGCGCTCCGCCGGCGGACCCGCGGGACCGAGAAGCTCGAGCCAGACCGCGGTGGCCACCGGGTGCCCGGGCTCCAGCTCGAGGATCCGGGCGCAGTGCTCCCGCACCCCGTCCGGTGGCACGCCGGCCTCCCTCCTGCGCAACAGGATCCCCACGCGGATCTCGATCTCCCTCGCCGGCGTGGGCGGCGGTTCGGCCCCGAGCTCCTCCAGGAGACGGGCCACCGCACCCGTGGCACCCCGGGTCCCCTGTTCGAGGGCGACCAGCCGCCGGCGGAGGTCGGTGCATCCGGGCCGGAGGCGGAGGGCGGCCCGCAGGTGCCTGGCCGCCGCAGCCGGCCGCCGGCGGTGCCACTCCTCCAGGGCGGCGAGGCGCTCGTGGAGCGCCGCGGCCTCTTCCGGAGCTGCCTCCTTGAGCCGGCCTTCGAGCCGCGATGCGAGCTCGTCGATCGCTCCCCGTCGCTCGAGGAGGGACTCGAGGCGCCGGCGGGCCTCCCCGGCCACCTCGTCGTCGCCGGCCTCGATCTCCCGATAGACGGCCTCGGCCTCGTCGAAGCGCCCGAGCTCCCCCTCGAGCAGGGCGGCCCGACCGAGCCGGAGCAGGCGCTTTTGGCTTCCCTCCGCCTCGGCGAGCGCGAGCTCGGTCTGTTCGAGCCGGCAGGCGGGGTCGGCGCTCGCGCGCAGCACGCGGTCGAGGCCCGCGCGCGCCTGGCGGGAGTCGGGCCGGTGGCGGAGCACGGCCCGCCACGCGCGGGCCGCCTCCGTCGGGCGCCCGAGCCGCTCGAGGAGCTCCCCGAGGCGCAGGTCGAGCGGGATGGCCGCGGGGTCGCCCTCGGGCAGTCGGTCGCGGCGGCGCGCCAGCCGCTCGGCGAGCTCGGCGAGGCGCCCGGCCCGGAGAAGCAGGGCGTCGATCCGGGCATCGAGCTCGGGATCGGGCAGTGGATCGCCCTGCCCCAGGCGGGCCAGGGTGGCGGCTGCCCGGCTCGGGTCTCCGAGCTCGCACTCCTCGAGCTCGGCGGCGTGGAGGAGGCAGGCGGCCCGGGCCGGACCCCGGCTGCGCTCGGCCTGGCGCAGGAGCCAGCGGGTCGCCTCCTCGATCCGTCCCTCCTCCTCGAAGAGGGACGCGAGCAGGCCGGCCGGTCCCGGGTCCCGGGGCGCGAGGCCGGCCGCCGTGCGGAAGGCTGCCTCCGCCTCCCGGCGGCGGCCGGTCCGGCGCAGGAGCTCGCCGAGGCGGAGCAGGTTCGGCAGCCGCTGCCCCGGAGGGAGGACGGCGTCGAGACGCTGCCGCGAGCGGATCGCGTCGGGGGTCCGGCCCCCCTCCTCGAAGAGCCGGGCCGCGCGTTCGAGAAAGGAGGCGTCCTCCGGGAGCCGGTCCGCGAGCTCCCCGGCCAGCCGGAGGGCCTCGGCCCGCCGGCCCGCGGTGACGAGGCGGTCGAGCAGCTCCGGAGCGAGGTTTCGGAGCCGGGCCCGGTCGTGGGTGAGCTCCGCCTCGCGGAGCAGCGCATCGATCTCCGGGTCCGGCCGCAACGCTTCCTCCGGGCCCGGATCGCGCCCGGCCGCCTCCCACCGCCCGCCCGAAGCCATCCGCCCGCGGACCCCCGGTGGGGCCATCGGCCCGGCTCCCGAGCCGCTTGAGAGGCCACCTGAGAGGCCGCTTGCCGTGTTCCGGGCCGCCCCCTAGCCTCCCGATCCGGGCGCTGCGGACCCCCTCCCCACGGGGTCGCCCTCCCGCCGATCCCGCGCGAGGCTCAGCCTGCCCATGGCTCCCTTCCGCCGAAAGCACCCTCGCCCTCCGGGGCGCTCCGGATCCGCCCCGGAGGTGGAGGTCCGTCTCGGCCCGCTTCCGCCGGCCGAACGCCGACGCCGGCGCCGGGAGCTCTCGCTCGCGGTGGTGCTCTTCGCGGTCATCGCCGCGCTGGTCGCCCTGCGCCCCCTTTCCGGGCTGACCCAGGGGGTGGGGGACACCGGGCTCTTCCTGCTGCTCAACCTGGTCACGGTCACCCTGATCGTGCTGCTCTTCTTCCTGATCGCCCGCAACGTCTGGAAGCTGCTCTGGGAGCGCCGGCACGGGATCCTCGGCTCCCACCTGAACGTCAAGTTCGTGAGCGCCTTCGTCGGCATCGCGATCCTCACCTCGGTCGGGCTCTTCGTGATCTCCTCCGCCTTCATCACGCGCTCCATCGACACCTGGTTCAGCCTCCAGGTGGAGCGGGCCCTCGGCGAAGCCGGACAGGTCGCCGGCATCTACTACGAGAGCGCCGAGACCAACGCGCTCTTCTACGCGCGAAACCTCGCCCGGCACGTCACCGCGGCGCGTCTCCTGCGCGAGGACCGCCTCGATGAGCTCGCGGCCTTCGTCCAGGAGAAGCAGCGCGAGTACAACCTCGGGGTGGTCGAGGTCTTCAGCTCCACGGGCGAGGAGCTCGTGAGTGCCATCAATCCGGAGGTGCCGGCGGCCCATTTCACCCGGGCGGACAGCGACTTCGTGCGCGCCGCGCTTCGCGGCAGCACGGCCACCCGGGTGGAGGCGGCCGGGAGCGGCGACGTGATCCGCGGGGCCGTCCCCATCGCCTCCTCGGTCCGGCCCGACCAGACCGTGGGGGTGATCGTCGTCAACTACTTCGTTCCCTACTCGCTCACCCGCAAGGTCGCCCAGATCCGCTCGGCCCTGCTCGAGTACCGGAACCTCCAGCCCGCGGCCGGCCACATCCGCTTTGCCTACCAGCTCGAGCTCTTCCTGGCCTTCCTCGTGGTCCTGCTGCTGGCGACCTGGCTCGGCTTCCGGCTCGCCAAGGGAGTGACCGGGCCCATCCGCGCCCTGGCCGAGGGCATCGCGGAGGTCGCCCGCGGCAACCTCGACGTGCAGGTGGAGCCGCAGTCGGACGACGAGATCGGATTCCTGGTGGAGTCGTTCAACCGCATGACCCGGGATCTCCGGGAGACGCGCACCCGCCTCACCCGCTCCCACGAGGAGCTCGAGCAGCGGCGCCTCTACATGGAGACCGTGCTCCGCAACGTCGGAGCCGCGGTCCTCTCCCTCGACGCCGAGGGGCGCATCGCCACGGTGAACCCCCCGGCCCAGCGCCTGCTCGGGATTCCCCCGGGCGAGGGGGTGGTGGGCCAGAAGCTCGAAGAGGCGGTCGCCCGCCCGGCCTTCCTCGAGGTGCTCGGCGAGCTTTCCCGGGAGCTCCGGGTGGGCGTCCGGGAGAGCCTGCGCCGACAGGTGCAGGTGGCCCAGGGCGAGGACGTGCTCACCCTGCTCGTCACCCTGACGCTCCTCAAGGACGAGGAGCGCCGCCCGCTCGGCACGGTGATCGTGCTCGACGACTATACGCAGCTCGTCCGGGCCCAGCGCATGGCGGCCTGGCGGGAGGTGGCCCGGCGCATCGCCCACGAGATCAAGAACCCGCTGACCCCGATCCAGCTCTCCGCGCAGCGACTGCGCCGGCGCTTCCGAGGGCGGTTGGCCTCCGACGACGAGGCCCTGCGCGTCTTCGACGAATGCGTGGACGCCATCGCGACCCAGGTCGAGACCCTGAAGGTTCTCGTGAGCGAGTTCAGCAACTTCGCGCGGCTCCCCGCAGCCCGTCCGCGCCCGGAGGACCTGAACACGCTGCTCGAGGAGGCCGCTGCCGGCTATGCCGAGACCGACGGCGTGGAGATCGCGACCCACCTCGACCCGGAGCTGCCGCGCGTGGAGGTGGATCGGGACCAGATGCGCCGGGTTCTCGTCAACCTGCTCGAGAACGCCGCGGCGGCGGTGGCCGAGCGGCGCCGCGCGGAGCCCGCGAGCGGCCCGGGACACATCGAGCTCCGCAGCGTATGGGACCCGACCCAGGCGAGCGCGCGCATCGAGGTGGCCGACGACGGGTGCGGGATTCCCGCCTCCTACCGGCGGCGCATCTTCGAGCCGTACTTCTCGACCAAGCGTGAGGGCACGGGGCTGGGCCTCGCCATCGTCTCGCGCATCGTCGCCAACCACCAGGGGCACATCCGGGTCCTCGACAACCGCCCGCGTGGCACGCGGCTCGTGATCGAGCTTCCGGTTCGGGGGGTGGATCCGCGATGAACCGCATCCTGGTGGTGGACGACGAGGAGAGCATCCGGCGGTCACTCGCCGGGATCCTCTCGGACGAGGGTTTCGAGGTGGTGCTCGCGCGCGACGCCGAGGAGGCGCTCGCCTGCGCCGAGGGGGCCGAACCGCCGGATCTCGTGCTCCTCGACATCGCCATGCCCGGCCGGGACGGCCTCGAGGTGCTCGAGGAGCTCCGGCAGCGGCGCCCGGAGCTTCCGGTGGTGATGATGAGCGGCCACGGCACCATCGAGACCGCGGTGCGGGCCACCCGCCTCGGCGCCTTCGACTTCGTGGAAAAGCCGCTCTCCTTCGACAAGCTGTTGCTGACGATGCAGCACGCCCTCGATCAGGCCCGTCTGCTCCGCGAGAATCGCCGGCTGCGGGCCGACGCCATCGGAGCTCGGGAGATCCTGGGGGAGTCGGAGCCGATCCGGCAGCTCAAGGAACAGATCGAGATGGCGGGTCCCACCCACGGGTGGGTGTTGATCACCGGCGAGAACGGGACCGGCAAGGAACTCGTGGCCCGGCAGATCCACCTGAAGAGCAAGCGCGTCCACGGGCCCTTCGTCGAGGTGAACTGTGCGGCCATCCCGGAGGAGCTGATCGAATCGGAGCTCTTCGGCCACGAGAAGGGCGCCTTCACCGGGGCGCTCGCGCGCAAGCGGGGCAAGTTCGAGCTCGCCCACGGCGGCACCATCTTCCTGGACGAGATCGCGGACATGAGCCTCAAGACCCAGGCCAAGATCCTGCGCATCCTCCAGGAGCACAAGTTCGAGCGGGTGGGCGGCACCGAGACCATCGAGGTGGACGTGCGGGTGATCGCTGCCACCAACAAGGACCTCGAGGCCGAGATGCGTGCCGGGCGCTTCCGCGAGGATCTCTACTACCGCCTGAACGTCATCCCCTTCCACGTGCCCCCGCTTCGGGAGCGGCGGGAGGACATCCCGATCCTGGCCCGGGCCTTCGTGGCCGAATCCTGCGCCGAGGCCGGCCTGCCTCCCAAGCAGATCAGCGGGCGGGCCCTCGCGCTCCTCCAGGCGGCGCCCTGGCCCGGGAACGTGCGGGAGCTGCGGAACCTGGTGGAGCGGCTGGTGCTCATGACGCCGGGCGAGCGGATCGGACCCGAACACCTGCCCGAGAACATCCGCAACCCGGGGGGCGCCGCGCAGGCCACCGGCGCCACGCTCGAGGAGGCGCGGCGTGCCTTCGAGCGGGAGTTCCTGCTCGCCCGGCTGCGGGAGAACGGCGGCAACATCTCCCGCACCGCGGAGGCCGTGGGGATCGCGCGGGAGAGCCTCTCGCGGAAGATCAAGAGCCTCGGGATCGAGGTGCAGCGTGAGGGCTGAGCCGGGGGAGCCCCTTCGGGCCCGCGCCCGGGTGCTCGAAAACCGGCGCGAGGGCCCCTCGCATCTCCGCCTCCGGCTCGCCGTCCCGGGCTTCGGCGGCTTCTCCCCGGGCCAGTTCGCGATGCTCTCGCCGGGCCCGCTGACCCCGTCCCGGGATCCCCTCCTGCCCCGCCCGATGGCGATCTACCGCTGCGAGGGGGAGGGGGCACCGGATCCGGTGGTCGAGATCCTCTACAAGGTGCACGGGCGGGGGACGGCCGCTCTCGCCGCGGCCCGCGAGGGCGAGGTGCTCGGGCTCGTGGGCCCGCTCGGCCGGGGCTTTCCGCTTCCGGCGGAAGGCGAGGGGGCGATCCTCGTCGGCGGGGGCACCGGCATCGCCTCGCTGCTCGAGCTGGCGCGGCGGGCCGCCGCGCGCGGCCCGGTCGAGGTGCTCCTCGGGGCCCGGGCGGAGTCGGAGCTGATGGGCCTCGGGGACTTCGAAGCCCTCGATCTCGCGCTCCACGTGGCGACCGAGGACGGCAGCCGGGGGCGTCGGGGGCGGGTGACGGCGCTTCTGCCCGATGCCCTCGCGCGCGCGCCCGGGGCCGCGGTGTACGCCTGCGGGCCCACGCCCATGATGCGCGTGGCCGCCGAGCGCGCCGCCGCGGCGGGCCGGCCGGTCCGGGCCTCCCTCGAGAATCCCATGGCCTGCGGCTTCGGCGTCTGCCTCGGCTGCGCTGCCCCCCTTCGGGGCGGGGGCTTCGCGCTCGTGTGTCGCGACGGGCCGGTCTTCGACGCGGCGGCAGTCGACTGGGATCGGATGGCATGAGCTCCCCTCCCGATCTGGCCGTCGACCTCGGCGGGATCGCGCTGCGCAACCCGGTGCTCACCGCCTCCGGGACCTTCGGGTACGGGACCGAGCTCGCCCCCTGGATCGACCTGCGGCGGATCGGGGGGATCGTGAGCAAGAGCCTGACCCTCCGACCCCGGCACGGGAACCTCCCCCGCCGGATCGCCGAGACCCCGGCCGGCATGCTCAACGCCATCGGCCTCGAGAACGTGGGCGTCGACGCCTTCCTGGAGGAGAAGCTGCCCGCGCTGCCGGACGGCGTTCCGGTGATCGCGAGCCTCTTCGGGACCGAGATCGGGGAGTACCGGGCCGTGGCCGAGCGGCTGTCCGAGTGCGACCGGGTGGCGGGCCTCGAGATCAACGCGTCGTGTCCCCACGTGAAGGCCGGCGGCATCGAATTCGGGCAGGACCCGGGGCATCTCGCCCGCCTCGTGCGGGAGGTCAGGCGGGCGACGCGGCTGCCGCTCCTCGTGAAGCTCTCCCCCAACGTCACGGACATCGCCCGCATGGCGCAGGTGTGTGAGGGCGAGGGTGCCGACGCCATCGCCCTGATCAACACCCTGCAGGCCCTCGACGTGGACGTGGAGACCCGGCGTCCGGTGCTCCGCAACGTGCTCGGGGGCCTCTCCGGCCCCGCCATCCGCCCGGTGGCGCTGCGGATGGTCTTCCAGGCGGCCCGCGCCGTCTCCATCCCGGTGTGCGGGATCGGGGGCATCGAGACCGGCGAGGACGCGGTGAAGTTCCTGCTCTGCGGCGCCACCGCCGTGCAGGTGGGGACCGCCAACTACCTCGATCCCGCCGCCGCGCTCCGCGTGGTCGAGGGCATCGCCGAATACTGCCGGCGAGCCGGGGTGGCCTCCGTCCGGGAGCTCGTCGGGGGGATCGAGCTCCCCGCGGGGTAAGCCTCCGCCCCGGGGCGGCCCGGGCCCGTCGGGCGGGCCGCGCGTTTCTTGCCGATCTCCAATGATTCGGATAGGTTGGGTCCGCATTGCGCCCTGCTCGTGCGCGGGGGCCCCGGCTTCTCGTGCAGGTCGGGAGTTCCGGGCCAGGCTCTCCGGGCATCGTGGCCGCGGTGGCCGGAGCGGCCGGGCCGGTCGAGCGGACCGGGTCGAGTCGACCGGGTCGGGCTCGTCGGGTCGGGCTGGTCGGGTCGACCGAGCTGGCCGGCCCCGGGCGGATTCCCGGCCGGACGGGTCGTTCCCGGAAGGGGGCGAACTCGAGCTCCGAACGGGTTGCCGTCTCCGCGCGGCCCGGCGCCGGGGCCTGCGGGGCCCGGCGAGGTGGCGGCGGGCGGCGTTCCGGGCGAAGGTTCGGGGGCCACCCGGCCGGTGATCGAGTGGACGCCACGTCCACTCTTTTTTTTGGGAGCTGGCGTTCGCGCGCCGTGTATCGGGACATCCCGGAGGAGCTCCGCACGCGCATCGAACCCGTGATCGAGGATCACGGGCTCGAGCTCGTCGACGCCGTGCTTCGCGGCGGGCGGGGACGGCCCCTGCTGCGGATCACGGTGGACCGGCCGGCGGGGGACGGGCGCGTTCCGGTGGAGCGCCTGGCCGCGCTCTCCCGGGAGGTCGAGGCGGTGCTCGACGGCTGGGGAGCGCTCGGGCGCTCCTACCAGCTCGAGGTGTCGTCGCCGGGGCTCGACCGGGTCCTCGGGCGCGAGAAGGATTTCGAGGCGGCCGTGGGCCGGAAGGTCAAGCTCGAGACACGCCATGCGGTGGAAGGGCAGCGGCGCTTCCAGGGCCGGGTGCTGCGATTCGACGGCGAGCAGGTGGTGCTCGAGGCCGACGGGCGGCAGGTGGTGATTCCCTTCGCCGAGATCGCGCGTGCCCGCGCCGTCTACGAGTTCAGCCGCGCGGACTTCGCCCGCTAGGGGCCTGCCGCGAGGGAGCCGACCATGCAGGGTCTGAAACGCGAGATCGACCAGATCGCCCGGGACAAGGGTGTCGACCGCTCCATCATCGTGGGCGCGCTCGAGGAGGCCATGCTCCAGGCGGCTCGCCGCAAGTACGGCCCGGAGCGGGAGATCGAGGCGCGCTTCAACGAGGAGCTCGGCGAGGTCGAGCTCTTCGAGTTCCGGGAGGTGGTGGAGGAGGCCACCGACCCCGAGACCCAGATCTCCCTCGAGGAGGCGCGCCGGCTCGACCCGGAGGTCCAGCCGGGGGACGAGATCGGCGTCAAGCTCGACACCTCGGACCTCGGCCGGATCGCGGCGCAGGCGGCGAAGCAGGTGATCATCCAGCGGGTGCGGGACGCCGAGCGCGAGCTCGTCTACGAGGAGTACAAGGACCGGAAGGGCGAGATCGTCAACGGCATCGTCCGCCGCTTCGAGAAGGGCGCGCTCATCGTCGATCTCGGCCGCGCGGAGGCGGTGCTTCCGCCGCGGGAGCAGGTCCCCCGCGAGAACTACCGCCCGAACGACCGGATCCGCGCCTACGTGCTCGACGTGAACCGGGCGGCGAAGGGGCCCCAGATCGTCCTCTCGCGCGCGTCCATCGACTTCCTGAAGAAGCTCTTCGAGCAGGAGGTGCCGGAGATCTACGAGGGCATCGTCACCATCGAGGCGGCTGCGCGGGAGCCCGGGGGGCGCTCGAAGGTCGCCGTGGCCTCGCGCGACAGCGATGTCGATCCGGTGGGGGCCTGCGTGGGCATGAAGGGCAGCCGCGTCCAGGCGGTGGTGCAGGAGCTCCGGGGCGAGCGGATCGATATCGTTCCGTGGCATCCGGATCCCGCCCGTTACGTGTGCAGCGCCCTGTCGCCGGCGCAGGTCTCGAAGGTGATCATCGACGAGGCTGCGCGCTCGATGGACGTGATCGTCCCCGACGACCAGCTCTCCCTCGCCATCGGCCGGCGGGGCCAGAACGTGCGTCTCGCCTCCCAGCTCACCGGTTGGAAGATCGACATCAAGAGCGAGTCCAGGATGCGCGAGGTCGCCCGGTGGCTGGCGGAGGCGGTCTCGGTGGTCGAGGGCTGTGGCGAGCCGGAGGCGGAGATCCTGCTGCAGCAGGGCATCACCTCGCTCGAGGACCTCGCGAACTGTCCGCCCGAGCTGCTCTTCCAGCTGCCCGGCATCGACAAGGCGGGCGCCGAGGCGATCCGCGCCCGGGCGGCCGAGCTCGCGGACGTCCAGCGCGAGGAGGAGGAACGGCGGGCCGCGGAGGAGGCGGCGGCTGCCGAGGCCGCCCGCCGGGCGGAGGCCGAAGCGGCGGCGGCGTCGGCCCTGCCCGAGGGAGAGGCCCCGCCCACCCCGGCCTCGGCCCCGGAGACGGCGCCGGAGAGCGCGCCGCGCGGCGGTGAGGGCTAGGATCGATCGGATGGCGATGATCAGGGCGTACAAGATCGCGGAGGAGCTCGGGATCGAGCGGACCGAGCTGGTCGAGAAGGCCAGGGCGGCGGGGTTCGAGTTGGAAAACCCGATGGTCCGCCTGACCGAGGAGCAGGCCGAGGAGCTCCGGCAGAAGCTCGGCGCCCGGTCGCCGCGCGCGGACGTCGTCGAGCGGCGCGTGGAGCGGAGCGGCGGCGCTGCGGTGATCCGCCGCCGCCGCCGGGTGGTGGCCGAGCCGCCGCCGCCCGAGCCCGAGCCGGCACCCGCGGCCGAGGCGATCCCCGAGCCCGTCGCGGAGGTGGCGGCCGTCCCGGCCGAGGAGGCCGAGCCGGCGGAGGAGGCGGCCCCGCAGCCCGCAGCGGAGGAGGCTCCCGAGCCGACGCCGGAGCCCGAACCGGCGCCCGAGCCCGCCCCCGCGGTCGCGACCGGGGCCCCCCAGCCGGCCCCGGCGCCGCGTCGGGAGGGCGAGGCGGAGCAGCGTCCCCAGCCGCCCGGCCGCGGGCGCGAGCGCAAGCGCGTCCGGGAGGTGGTGAACCTCCGGGAGCAGGAGCAGATCGCCCGGCAGGTGACTTCCCGCGTGGCGCCGCGCCGCGCGGTCACCGTGGAC
>JALSIO010000596.1 GCA_026989995.1 Myxococcales bacterium | reverse complement strand
CGACCTCCTCTGCCGCCTCCGTGGTGCCGGCCGCCGGGATCGGGCGCTTGAGCCCCTTGGCGGCGTACACCCCCTCGGCGATGCGCTCCCGGATCTCCGGGTTCTCCTTCAGGAAGCGCCGCGCATTCTCGCGCCCCTGGCCCACGCGCTCGCCCTGGTAGGAGTACCAGGCCCCGCTCTTCTCCACGATGCCGCACTCGACCGCGAGATCGAGCAGGTCCCCCTCGAGGGAGATGCCTTCGTTGTAGAGGATGTCGAACTCAGCCTGGCGGAAGGGCGGAGCCACCTTGTTCTTCACCACCTTCACCCGGACCCGATTGCCCACCACTTCGTCGGCCTCCTTGAGGGCGCCGATGCGCCGCACGTCGAGACGGACCGACGAGTAGAACTTCAGTGCATTGCCCCCGGTGGTGGTCTCCGGATTCCCGAACATGACCCCGATCTTCATCCGGATCTGGTTGATGAAGATCACCGTGGCGTTGGACTTCGATACCGTCCCCGTGAGCTTCCGGAGCGCCTGGCTCATGAGGCGTGCCTGCAGACCCACGTGGGCATCCCCCATGTCGCCCTCGATCTCGGCCCGCGGTACCAGCGCCGCAACCGAGTCCACGACCACGAGGTCGATGGCTCCCGAGCGGAGCAGCACGTCGGCGATCTCCAGGGCCTGCTCGCCGGTGTCCGGCTGCGAGACGAGCAGCTCCTCCACCTTCACGCCGAGGCGCCGCGCGTAGGCCACATCGAGTGCGTGCTCGGCGTCGATGAAGGCACAGACCCCTCCCTGCTTCTGGCACTCGGCCACCGCGTGCAGGGTGAGCGTCGTCTTGCCGCTCGACTCGGGGCCGTAGATCTCGACCACCCGGCCGCGGGGGTATCCGCCGATTCCGAGGGCGAGGTCGAGGCTCGGGGAACCGCTGGGAATGCACTCGACCTCGCGGTCGATGGCATCCGGCGTCATGGCCAGGATGGCCCCCTTGCCGAACTGCTTCTCGATGGTGGACACCGCGAGCTCGATGGCCTTCCGCTTCGGATCTTCGGCCGGTGTGCGTCCCCTCGTGGTGCTGCGTCCCGTGTTGCGGGTGGTGGCTGCCATGGATTGTTTCCCTCCTGGTGGTCGATGCGACCCACGATTCGAATCCGCGAACCGGATCCCGTCGGCCGCATCCGGCCGTGGGCTCCCGGTTCTTGGCGTCCTGCCGGCTCTTCCGGCCCTTCCGGTCCTCGCGCTGCCGCCGGAAGTGTTCGCCCTCCTGCTTCTCTCCCTTCCTCCTGCTCCCGGTGTCTCCGCTACCCGCCCGTCGCCTCGATCGGCCCGGACGCCCGGCCTCCACCCTCCTCCGGACCGGAGATGCCGATGCCCTCCCGGCCGGGCTCCCCGGCGGCTGCGGCCCCGGCCCGCGCGCCCGCGAGCGGGACCCGGGCGAGGGGCTGGTACACCGCGCCTCCGGGACCGAGCCGGCTCTCGAAAAGCACCACCTCCTCCACCGGAAGCTCCACCTCCGGAACCGGGATCTCGGGGAGCGCCGCGTCGTCCTCCGCGCCCGGTCGGGGACGCAGCGCCGCCGGCAGCCCGTCCGGCAGCCGTGCCAGGGTGAGATGGGCCCGAAAGGGACGGTCCTCCGCGGGGAGTCCCACCGACTGCACCGCGCGTTCCACGTCCCCCGCGAGCTCCCCGAGCGGCTCCAGCGGTTTCAGGTCCACCGAAAGGACCCGGGGCCGTGCCGCCGACGGAAAGACGCGCAACCCGCCGACGACGAGCCGAAGGGGCGGCACACCGGCGAGCTCGCGCCGAAGGGCCTCCACCAGGCAGGGCACGAGGGAGCGGTCGATGCTGCCGAGAAAGCGAAGGGTCACGTGCAGTGAGGCCTCCTTCACGAAGCGCGGCCCCTTCTCCGCGCGACCGGATCGAGCCGACCTCCCACCCGTCGCCGGAGCGGACCGGGCCCGCTCGGCCCCCGTGCCGCCCCGCACGAGGCGCGCGCGGATCTCCTCCTGCACGCCGCCGAGCGCACGCCGCACCTCCTCCGGAAGTTCGATGGCGACGAAGCTACGCACCCGCGCCGTGCCCGCCTCCTTCCCGCTGCCCGCGCCCGGCCGCCGCCTGTGGCCCCGGCCGCTCACGCGGCCCCTCCGGTGGATCCCGCCGCCGGTGCCCGGGGCTGCGCGGTCCCTCCCCGCGCGTGGGGCGCCCATCGGGGAAGCGCGAGGTCCACGCCGAGGAGCGCACGCCGGATCCAGTCCAGCGCGACCTGCACCGTGAGCCGCCGGTGCCGGGCGCGATCGAAAGGGAATACGAAGGAAGCCGTGTCCACCGAGGTCCCCGTGGGCCCGCTGCGGGCCAGGGCGATGTGAACCAGGCCGACCGGCTTCTCCGGCGTCCCGCCGGTTGGCCCCGAGATCCCTGTGATGGCCACGGCGAGGTCTGCAGCGAAGCGCCCCAGGGCACCGGCGGCCATGGCCCGCACCACCGGGTCGGAGACCGCGCCGTGCCGTTCCAGCAGATCGGCGGGCACCCCGAGCAGGTCGCGCTTGGCCTCGTTCGAGTACGCCACCACGCCCCCCCGGAACACCGCCGACGCCCCCGGAACCGAGGTGATCCGCTCGGCGAGCAGGCCCCCGGTGCAGGATTCCGCGACGGCGAGCCACGCCGGCGGCCGGCCCGGCCGGGTGGGAGGTGCGGCCCGGGCCAGCTCGCGAACCACCACGGCCTCGAGCGTCTGTTCGCCTTCGCCGTAGACGAGGGCACCGAGCCGCGTCCGGAGCTCCCGGCACAGACGCTCGAGCGCGGCCTCGGCCTCACCGGCCGAAGGCGCCCGCACCACGGGCCGGAGCAGGTTGTCGGGAAAGGAGGTGCGGAAGCCAAGCTCGACCTCGACGCCGCCGGCCGGCGGCCGCCGCGCGATGTCGGAGACGAGGGCCTCGAGATCCGACTCGCCGATTCCGAAGGTGCGCAGCAGGCGTGCCCGGACCACCCGACCGCTCCCCTGCCCGGCCGCCGCGGCCCGATCCGCCTCGATCCGGGGAAGCACCTGCTCCTCGAGCATCCGGTCGAGCTCCCGAGGAACCCCGGGAAGGCAGAAGAATCGCGCCCGCCCCGCCCGCAGGGTGAAGCCCGGCGCGGTTCCGACGGGGTTCGGGAGCACCTCCGCTCCCTCCGGGATCATCGCCTGCTTCAGATTGGTGTCGGCCATGGGCCGCCCGGCGCGCTCGAAAAAGCGGCGGATCGCCGCCACCGAGGGCCCGTGCACGATGAGCTTCCGGCCGAAGGTCGCGGCGATCACCTCGGCGGTGCGGTCGTCCCGGGTCGGCCCGAGGCCGCCGGAGACGACCACCACATCGGCGCGGTCGGCGGCCGTCCGGAAGGCGTGGCGCATGTCCTCCGGGTGGTCGCGGACGGAGACCTGGAAGTGCGTCTCCACATCGAGCAGGAGAAGCCGCTCGGCGATGCGCGCCTTGTTGGAGTCCACGATCTCGCCGCGGAGGATCTCATCCCCGATGGTGATGATCTCCGCCTTCATCCCGCGACCCCCGCACGCGCGGCTGCATCGGCCACCGCCAGGGCTGCCGCCGAGACCGGCAGGGAGAGAAGGCCGGCCGCCACGTCGTCGAGCATCACCCCGAGCCCTCCCGAAAAACGCGTCTCCAGCCGACCCACGAAGCTCGGCTTGGCGATATCCAACACCCGGAACGTGACGAATGCGGTCACGATCACGCCGGCCCGGGCTCCAGCCCCGAGATCGAGGCCGGGCCAGGCCAGCGGCAGGAGGGCGATTCCCTGACCGAGCACCTCGTCGACGACGATCCGCCCGTCATCGGCCCGGCCCCACACGCGCTCGGCCACCTCCGAAGCCCAGACGCCGGCGGCGAACAGGGCCAGGAGGCTCAGCAGGAGAAGGGCCGGGCCGGGCCGCGCCAGCAGCAGGAAGACCGGAATCCCCACCAGGGAGCCCGCGGTCCCCGGCGCCACGGGAGCCAGCCCCGCCCCGCCGGCGGTGGCCACTGCGAGCGCCACCCGCTCCCACGGAGCACGGGACGAGACCGGGGTTCCGGACTGGCCGGTGGATTCCTTCGTGGTGACTGACCCGACCCGCCTGCCCGAACTCGGGCCCGGAGGTACGAGGTGGCCCGGAGCACGCTGGATCACGATGCTCCTCGCCCGGGACTGCGAGAGGAGCGGGGTGAGCGGCACGGCGATGGGGGGTTCACCGGTTGCCGCAAGCGAGGGTAGCCCCGAGAGGGAGAGGCCGTCAACGACGCAACCCGACCGCAGGCTCCCGTTCAAGCCCCGCGTGGCTCCGGTCGATGGGAGGCTGTCGGGGGAGCGAGGGCAGCCCGCTGGCGCAGGAGGCTTCCGGATGGCGATCCGCGCGCGAGCGCCGAGTGACGTATCCACGCTCCTGCTCGAGCTCCTGCGGCTGGTCAAGGCCCTGCGCACCCTGCCCGCGACCGACTCCGGACTCCGGGACCTCGGCGACCGCGTCGACCGCGCCTTCGTGACCGAGCTCTCGGGTGCGGGGCCACTCGACGTGGAGATCCGCGACGGGCGGTTCCGGCTGCCCGGCAGCGAGGAGGTGCTCGGTACCCGCGACCTCGACGACCTCGCCCGTGCGCTCGAAGCGCGCGGCGTCACCACCCTCCACTTCGCCACGCCGCTCCGCCCCGGAGCAGTCGGGGCCCTCGCAAGGGCCCTGGCCGAAGGGGATGGCCCCTTTCCGCGGGAGCCCGGCGGGCCCGGATCCGGGATCCGCGCCGAGGTGCCCGCCGGCGCGGAAGGATCTGGCGCAGGCGCGGCAGGTGGGCTCCCGCTCGCCGACCTCGTCGCCGAGACCCTGTCCGAACCGCGCGGGGCGGAGGCGGAGCTGAAGCCCGACCCGCCCCCGCGGGAAGGCTTCCCTGGAGAGCCCTCCGACGGCATTCACACCGCCGGCCCCGCCGGGCACCGGGACGCAGCGCCGGAGGACCTGCCCACGGCCCTGGCGCGCTTCCGCTCCCTCGAGGCCCCGGAGGCCTATGCGCGCGGGGTGGAGGAGATCGTGCGCCGGGCCCGGGAGCTCGCAGAGGCGGGAGATCCGGAGGCCGCGCACCCGGCGCTGCTCCTCTTTGCGGAGCACGCACGGCTCCGGACCCCCGCCGGGGAACCCGATCGCCGTGCCGAGCTCGCCGAGCTCGCCCTCCGCGCGCTCGCCCGCGGACGCCAGCTCGAGCACCTGATCGACCGGGCGCTCGCCCCCGGCCCGGAGGGCATCGCGGCGGGACGCATCCTGGTGCAGCTCGGAGAGGTGGCCGGGGGCGCGATCTTCGACCGGCTCGAGGCGGAAAGCCGCCCGCGGCTGCGCGAGGAGCTCGAGGGGGTCCTCCTTGCCCTCGGACGCGCGGCCGAGCCCGCGGTGCTCGCGCGGCTACGGGGGCCGGGACACCACCGGATCGAGCTGGCCGCCCGACTCGCCGGGGCGCTGCGCTGCGCCCGCGCGGTGCCGGCGCTCGTGGAGCTGCTCGGTGCCGACGAGCCGTCGCTGCGCAGCGAAGCCGCCCGGGCCCTCCTCGAGCTCGGGGACGGGGCGGCGCGGGGCGCGCTCGAGCAGGCCGCGGAGGGCTCGCGCCCGGAGCCGGCGGTGGCCGCCGCGTCGGTGCTCGCGGCAGCGGGAAGCCCGCGCGGCCTCGAGGTCCTGGCGCGGGTTCTGCGGCGCGCGGTCCGGGACCACCACCTGCCCCTGGCCCTCGACGCCGTGGCGGCGCTCGGCCGGGCGCGGAGGCCGGAGGGAATCCCGGAGCTCGAGCGCGTCCTCGACCGGCGAAGCCTCCTCCGCCGCGGATCCCTGCGCGCGATCAAGCTCGCCGTGGTGGAGGCCCTCGCGGAGATTCCGGGCCAGGCCGCCACCGAGGCGCTCGGCAGGGCGGCGGAGAACCGCGAGCGACCGATCCGCGAGGCGGCGCGGCGAGCGCTCCACGACCGCCTCGTGCAGCGGGCCCCGGATCCGGCCTGACGGTGCCGCGGCGGACGGGTGCCCGTCCGTTCCCTAGGGTACGCCTGCCATGCGGGTCCTCGCCCTCGACCTCGGCAGTCGCCGCATCGGCCTCGCCATTTCCGACGAGGCCGGTGCCTTCGCCTTCCCGGCCGGCGTGGTGGAGCGCCGGGGTCGCCGGCACGACCTCGCGGCGGTCGCCGAGGTGGCCCGGAAGCGCGGAGCGGACCGGATCCTGGTGGGGCTGCCCCTGCACCTCGACGGGCGCGAGGGACGCGGAGCGGCGGAGGCGCGCCGCATCGCGCGCGAGCTCGGGGCCCTCACGGGGCTCCCGGTGGATCTCTTCGACGAGCGCCTCACCACCCGTCAGGCCGCGACCGGACTCCGCGAGCTCGGCGTCCGCCCCTCCCGGCGACGCGGTGATCTCGACGCCGCCGCCGCCGCGATCCTGCTGCGCACCTGGCTCGAGGCCGGCGGCCCGGAGCGCGACCGGTGAGGCGGGCCGTCGCGCTCGCCACCGCGCTCGCGATCGCCGGGGCCGCGGGCGCCGGGATCCTGGCCTACCGGGAGGGCCGGGCACGGCTCGAGCCCGTCGATCCCGCCGGCGAGCCGGTGGTGTTCATGGTCCCCCGGGGCGCCCCGGTCCGCCGGATCGGGCGGGACCTCGAGGCCGCCGGGCTCGTTCGCGACGGCCGCCTCTTCGCCTGGCTGGCCCGCTGGCACGGGCTGGCCGGACGGATCCAGGCGGGTGAATACGAGCTCTCACCGGCCCGCTCCGCGGCGGAGATCCTGGCGCTGCTCGTCGAGGGCCGTGTCCGCACCTTCGAGGTGGTGGTCCCGGAGGGCTTCACGGCCGCGCAGATCGCCGAGCGCCTCGAGGCGACCGGCGTCTTCGACGGCCGTCGATTCCTCGAGGTCGCCCGGAGCGACGAGCTGGCCCGGGAGCTCGGCCTCCCCGGCCCGGGGCTCGAGGGCTACCTCTTCCCGGACACCTACCGCTGGCCCCGCGACACCTCCCCCGAGCGGATCGCGCGCTCCATGGTGGAACGCTT
This sequence comes from Myxococcales bacterium, assembly GCA_026989995.1. Lineage (GTDB taxonomy): Bacteria > Myxococcota_A > UBA9160 > UBA9160 > JALSIO01 > JALSIO01. The sequence goes on along the minus strand of JALSIO010000596.1, from coordinate 6,644 downwards.
CCGGGCGGTCTGGGCCGGGATCGAGCCCCTCGCCGCCCGCCGCGGCCTCGACATGCGCGAGGTCGTGACCCTCGCCTCGATCGTGGAGAAGGAGACGGGTGCCCCGGAGGAGCGCCCGCGCATCGCAGGGGTCTTCCTGAATCGGCTCGCCCGGGGGATGCGCCTCGAGTCGGACCCCACCACGATCTACGGGATCGCCGACTTCGACGGCAACCTCCGCCGGGCGCACCTCGAAGACGCGACCAATCCGTACAACACGTACCGCATCGAGGGCCTCCCGCCCGGGCCCATCTGCAATCCCGGTCGGGAGGCCCTGCGCGCCGTGGTCGAGCCGGAGGAGCACGACTACCTCTTCTTCGTGTCGCGGAACGACGGGACCCACGTCTTCTCGCGGAGCTTCGCCGAGCACAGCCGGGCCGTGGACCGCTTCCAGCGCCGGCGATCGGCCCGCTGAACCCCGCAGCCCCCTGCCGGGCCTTCCCCCGGGCGGGTGCTCCGGCGTTTCCGGGCGGAGGTCGGGCCGGGATCGGGACGCCCGCCGGAGCCCGGCCCCGAAGCGGTGCCGTCTCAAGGCCCCCCCTCGACGCGTCGATCCCCGGGGCGATGGGGCCTGGACAGACGTTCGGGGCGCGAGAGCCCGCCAGCGCCGCGGCCCGCCGGGAGCGATGCCCCGCGATCCCCCTCGACTCCGGCCAGGCGCACCGGATCGAGCAGGTGCTTCGCATCATCGCGGCCCTCGCCGCGGTCTATGTGTTCGTGAATGCCGCCGGAACCGGGCGCCCTGCGGTGGCCACGGCGGGGGTCGGTGTGCTGCTCGGGGCGGCGGCCAACTGGCTTCTCGCACGTACCGGCCGCGACCGCGCTGCGCGGCTCGCCCTGGTGGGGACCATCGCCGGCGTGGTCACGGGGCTCGCAACCCAGGGACAGGGCGTCCACGACGTCTCGCTGTACTTCTACCCGGTCGCGGTGGTCTACGCCGGGGCCCTTCTCGGGCCGGCGGCAGCCTTCGTCACCGCGGCGCTGGCTTCGGCCTCCGTCACGGGGCTCGTGGTGCTCGAGATCCACGGCTATTTCGGCGACGCGACCCGGCACTCCACCGACCTCTTCGACGCCGGAACCGTCTCCGTGATGCTCTTCACCACGGCCAGCATCGTGGCGCTGATCGTGCGGAGCCTGGGCGAGAGTTTCGAGGACCTGAGGCGCAGCCGGCAGGCGCTCCTCGATCGGGCCGAGGCGCTTCAGGCCTCCGAGGCCCGCTGGCGATCGGTGGTGGAGAACGCGCCGGGCCGCATCCTCAGCCTCGACGCCGAGGGGCGCATCCTCGACGCGTCCGGCTCGGCCAGCCGCGAAACCCTCTTCGACCTCTTTCTCGAGGCCGACACCCGCCCGCTCGAGGCGGCGCTCGAGGGCGCAGCCCGGGGGGCGGACTCGGCCGCCTGCGACCTGCACAGCGCAGGCCGCTGGTTCGAGGTCCGCCTCGCACCCATTGCGTCTCCCTCCGGCGCGGCCGGCATCACGGCCATCGTGGCCGACGTGACCGAGTCCAGGCAGGCCGAGATCGAGCGACGCCGGCTGGAGCGACAGCTCCAGGAGGCCCAGAAGATGGAGGCGCTCGGGCAGCTCGCCGGTGGGGTTGCCCACGACTTCAACAACCTGCTCACGGTAATCGGCGGCAACGCGGCGCTCCTCCAGGAGAGGACCTCGGATCCGGACGATGCCGACTGCCTCGGAGCCATCATCCGGGCGCAGGAGCGCGCGGCGACGCTGGTTCGTCAGCTTCTGGCCTTCGGCCGTCGGCAGATCCTGCAGCCCCGCCCGGTGGAGCTGGGAGAGACCGCCGACCAGCTCTCCGGCATGCTCCAGCGCCTGGTGGGATCCCAGCACCACTTCCGCCTCGTCCGCTCGGAGGAGCCCGCCTGGGCCCTCGCCGATCCCGGGCAGATCGAGCAGATCCTGATCAACCTGGTGCTCAATGCCCGGGATGCGGTGGGGGACGAGGGGCACATCGAGGTGCGCGTCACCCGCGAGGCGTTCCGGGTGGGTCGGACCGTGGGCGAGGTGCACCTGCCCCCGGGCGCGTATGCCGTGCTGAGCGTGGCCGACGATGGCTGCGGAATGGACGAGTCGGTGCGCGGCCAGATCTTCGAGCCCTTCTTCACCACGAAGCCCAAGGGAAAGGGGACGGGGCTCGGCCTCGCCTCCGTGTACGGAATCGTGCAGCAGAGCGGCGGGGCCATCGCGGTGGAAACCGCGCCGGACCTCGGCTCGGTCTTCTCGATCTACCTCCCGGAGGTGGACCCGCCCGAGGCCCGGCGCGACACGCCGACGGAAGCCCGCGCCGCTCGCGGGGGCTCGTCGGAGACCATCCTGGTGGTCGACGACGACGCCCCGCTCCGGAAGCTGGTCGAGCGGGCGCTCCTGCGCGCCGGGTACCGCGTGCACTGCGCCGGAAATGGACGCGAGGCCCTCGATCTCGCGGAGGCCTGCGGCGGGCGCTTCGACCTCGTGATCACGGATGTCGTCATGCCCGAGCTCGGGGGCAAGAGCTTCGCGGACCGCTACCGGGCGCGCTTCGGGCCGACGCCGATCCTCTTCGTGTCGGGGTACGCGCACGAGGTTCTCGGCGAGGCACCGGCTCTCGGCGCCCGGGCCGCCTTCCTGGCCAAGCCCTTCACGATGGAGGAGCTCGGCCGTGCGGTCCGGGAGATCCTCGCCACCGCGGCGGCCGGCGAGGGCATCTGAGCGCCGGCGGCGGCCGCGGTCCCATTGCCGCCGCCCGGGGAGGCCAACCTAGAGCGCCGGGCAGAGCGCGGGGGCCGGGGCCCGGCGGGCCCGGAACAGCCCGGGGCGATCCCGGAGCACCTCCCCTCCGAAGGTCACGCAGAGGGGCCCGAGGGCGCCGAAGTCGAGCTCGGCGGAGAGCATCCCCTGGGCCGACTCGTCGAGGCTCGGCGCGAGCGCCGCGCCGGAGCAGCGGATCCGGAGCGAGCGGTTCTCGATCAGCGTCACGTGGGTGCAGGGTCCGAAGCTCCCGTCGCGATCCAGATACCGCCAGCCGCGGCTCCCCGCCGGGTTCCCGAGCCCGCGCCAACCGGCCGCGGGAAGCGCGAGCACGACCTGCTCGCCGGTGGACGGATTGCCGAGACGGAGCTCGGCGCCGTGGAGGCTCGGATCCCCCGCCGAGCCGGGAGCCGGCACCGGAAGCGCAGAGGCCCGGGCACCGAGCGTGATGCGGCGGCTGCCCGGGTCGCCGGGCCGCTCCCGTGCCGCGACGGAGGAGCCGGGCAGCCCCGTTCCCGCAGCGCAGGCGCGGCTTCCACGTGCACAGAAGGCGCGGAGGGGCTCCGGAATCCGGGAGGTCTGCTCGCTCGGGTCCGCCGGGTTGCCCGTGCGCCGGCCGATGCCCGAGCCCACGAGGACCAGCCCGTCCACGACCACCGCCGGTGAGGCCACGGCCGAACCGGCGGGAACCCGCACGAGGCGGTCGCCCGTCGCGCTGTGGTAGCCGCGCAGGAAGCCGCCGAGCACGCTCCCGGTGAAGGCCACTCCGGGAATCGCGCTCGTGGGCGAGAAGCTCGCGTCGGCCTGTGGCTCCCCCGTGTTTTGCCACAGGACCGCTCCCGTCCGCGCGTCGAGGGCGTGCATGGTCGGGCGCTGGGGATCGAGCACCGAGGAGAAGGAGCCGGGGGCCGTCGAGAAGTAGATGCGCCCTGCCGCCTCGTCCACGGCCGCGGTGGCGATCACACCACCGGCCGCTCCGCCTGGCACCACCTGGGTGCGCCAGTAGGGCAGGCCCGAGGGATCCGGATCGTCCCAGGCGACACCCGAGAGCGCGTTTACGCCATCCCGGTCGAGAAGGGTGTAGGTCCCATCCTTGTTCCCGATCCCGACCACGTCGCGGAGCACGCCGCCGATGCGCACCCGAAAGAGATTCGGCGCCGCGCCGAAGGCGAGGTCGTCGTTGTCCACTTCCCGGGGGCGCCATCGCCACACGGGAGTGCCGTCGAAGCCGAGGGCGAAGATCGCCTCGTCGAAGGGCGGCATGGGCGGCGGAGGCTCGGGCGTCGACGGATCGGAGTCGGTGTCGCAGTTGCTCGACGCCACGAAGAGGACCCGGCGCTCGAAGTCCGGCGCCGGAGTGGACCAGACGTTCCCACAGCCGTTTCCGGTGCGGTCGTGGTCGCAGCCGGGCCGGGTCGCGGTGAAGCCAGGAGGGAGCCCGAGCTCCGCCTCGCTGTGATAGCCGTCGTAGCGGCGGATCCGGTCCGTTTCGAAGGGGCGGCAGGTGCTGCCGGTGGTCACGTCGAAGTACCACACCAGGTGGCCACCCCGGGCGTCGAGGGCGAAGAGGCCGCCCTTCTGCCCTGCCCGGTCGTCCACGTCCATCCCGAAGACGACGAGCCCCTCCACGAGCGTGGCCGAGGACTCGATCTGGTTCCGTTCGAGCCCCGCGGCGCAGTCGCCCGGCGGATCCGCGCAACCGGTCCCGGCGTCGAAGCGCCATCGCGGCTCGCCGGTGACGGCGTCGAGGGCGTAGAAGGTCTCCCCCGACCCGATGAAGACGGTCTCGCGGCCGTCCACCGCCTCCACGTGCGGGGAGGCGGCGTGGGGGAAGCTCTTTCCGGGCTGGACCTCCGTCTGGAAGCGCCAGACAAGGCTTCCGTCGCCGAGGCGCACGGCGTAGACGCCCCCATCCCAGGAGAGGAAGTACACCACCGGCACCACGCCCTCTCCCGGAAGCGGCACGCGCGCCACCGCGGCCGAGCCGGTGATGATGGCCCCGGTGGGCGCCTGCCACTTGAGCTCCAGGTCGGATGCGTTCCACGCCCCGATCTCGAGCTCGGCGGGCTGGAAGCCCTGCCGCTCCGGGCCGCCGAAGTAGGTGCGCCACTCGAGCGGCTCGAGATCTCCGGGAAGCACCGCGACGCCGTCGGGGAAGGCGAGGCCCTCCCGTACGATCTCCGGCGGAAGCGGATCGCCGCCGGCGTCGAAGCGGATCCGGCGCACCTTGCCGTTCGGCCCGGGGCCGAGGTTCGGAAAGGTCCCCACGAGATCGAGGTCGGCGTAGTAGATGGAACCGTCGGGGCCCACGGCGAGGCTCTGGGGGTTGCCCGTCGAGATCGGCGGGAGGGCCTCGGGCGGGTCGAGGAGCACGCGAAGCAGGTTTCCGTCGAGGTCGTACTCGAGGATCTCGCCGCTCAGCACGCTCGAGGCGTAGAGGGTTCCGGCGGGCGAGAGCGCGAGGCCGCTGAAGACGAAACCGGTGGCGAAGACCTCGCGGTTCACGGTGGTGGCCAGCGGCGCGCCGGTGGCGTCCGAGGCCCCGCAGCCGCCGGCGGCGTCGGAGCGGGTGGGAAAGGGCGGGAGAAAGCGGTGGATGGCGAGGCCACTGGCCGAGGCCACGTAGACCCGACCGAGGTGGTCGACGGCGACGCCTCCGGCGGTGCCGATGTCGGTCGCGAGCTTGCAGTAGTTGGTGCTCGTGGCGTCGGTGTCCGGGTAGGCCCCCGGCGGGCCGGGAAAGACGTCGAAGGGAGGAAACCAGACGATCAGCTGGCCGGTGGGGGGAACGAATCCCTGGTCCCCCACGTCGGTGGTGAAGAGCCGGCCGCTCGGGTCGAAGGCACAGCCGAAGGGCTCCGGGTTGGAGCTCACGGTGTTGTAGGTGGGTGTCAGCTTGCCCACCTGCCTGCCGTCCTTCTCGAAGACACCGAAGCCGGGCGGGGGGTTCGGCTGCCCGGTGTCCTCACCGAGGACGAAGCGCCCCGTGCCGTCCGGGAAGAGGCAGATCATTCCGTTGACGTCGCGAAAGCTCCCGGCCGGCGAGGCACCGCCGGATTCGCCCACGCTGGCCCGCTCCACGAGCACATCCTCGCGGAGGGGGCCGGTGCCGACCGTGTCGAGGTCGATGCGGCGCAACCGGTTTCCCTCGGTGTTGTAGAGCAGCCGGGGAGCTGCGAGGGCCTGCGCGGCGAGGAGCAGACCTGCGAGGGCAAGCCCGATTGCGGGGTTGGCGGAGGTTCTGCTTCGGCGGCACATGGGCATCGATCTCCATCGGCAGCGCCGCCGCGTCCCGAGCCGGCCCCCGGGGCCCGGCCCACGGCTGCACACGGATCGTTTCTACCACGAAGCCCGCGATCGGGCTCCCCCGATCCGGTCCTCGGGGGCCCTCCGGGAGGGCGCACCCCCCGGCGTTGCCCTTGACGGAGGCAGGCAGACCCGCAGACTCCGACGGCGATGAAAGCCCCTCCTCCTCCTGCCCGCCCCGCCTCCACCGGAGCCGCCTCCACCTCGCCGCATCGCGCCTCTCGGGCGGGTTGTGCCGATGCCTTTCCCATCGCCCTCCTCGGCGCCGGCCTGGCCGGGATCGGTGCGGCGATCCGGCTCCTTCGAGCCGGCATCGGATCGCTCGTGATCTTCGAGCGCGCCCGGGAGGTGGGGGAGAGCCGGCGGGACAGCATCGACCCGGGTGCCGCCTGCGACGGCCGCTTCGTCGATGTCCGAGGGGATGTGCAGGACCGCTACAACGAGGGCATCCGGCGCCGCATGCGGTACACGGTCTGGAGCTCCGGCGGCAACTCCCGGTACCTCTCGCCGGACGGATCCAGCCATTCCCCCTACCGCGGCTTCGCCTTCGAGTACGT
>JALSIO010000595.1 GCA_026989995.1 Myxococcales bacterium | reverse complement strand
CGGGCTCCCGGCCCGTGATCCCCGAAAAGCACCGCCAGACCGACTCCGGTGACTCGCCCCGGGCCAGGAAGCTGCGGGCAAGGGTCACGGCCCGGGCGTCGGAGGCCGCGCCGAAGCAGCCGTAGCACCCCCGGCCGAGCGCCGGGCAGATCGCGCCGCAGCCGGCCCGGGTGGCCGGCCCGAGGCACGGAGTCCCGGCGGCCACGGTGACGCAGACCGCCCCGCGCCGCTTGCACTCGATGCACACGCTGTGTTGCGGGAGGTCGGGCGTCGTGCCGAGGAGCTCCCGAAGGATCACCCGCAGCAGCTGCTCGCGACTCACCGGGCAGCCGTGGAGCTCGTAGTCCACGGGCACGTGCTCGGAGACCGGCGTGGATTCCGGCATCACGCGCAGCCACTCCGGCCTCGGATAGACGGCAGCGGCGAAGGATTCGAGGGGCTCGAGCGCCCGGAGCCACTGGATGCCGCCGGCCGTGGCGCAGGCCCCGATGGTGACCAGGCGCCGCGCCGACTCCCGGACCTCGCGAATGCGCTCGGCGTCCTCGGGCGTACTGATGCTCCCTTCCACGAGCGCGAGGTCGTAGGGACCCGGCAGGCTTCGGCTGGTGGCCTCGGGAAAGTGGGCGATCTCGATCCGCTCGGCGAGGAGCAGCAGTTCGCGCTCGAGGTTCAGGAGCTGGAGCTGGCAGCCATCGCAGGAGGCGAACTTGAAGACGGCGAGTCGCGGCCTTCGGCTCACAGCCTCCCCTCCCGCAGAAAGCGCCCGATCCGATCGTAGGGAAACACCGGGCCGTCCTTGCATACGAAGGCCGGCCCGAGCTGGCAGTGGCCACAGAGACCCACCGCGCACTGCATGTTGCGCTCGAGGGAGAGGAAGATCCGGTCGAGCGGAAGCCCCCGGCGCCTCAGGATGGATACGGCCGACTGCATCATCACCTCGGGTCCGCACAGGAAGAGAAGCGTGCGCCTCGGGTCGAAGTCCACCTCCTCGAAGAGGCCCGTCACCACGCCGAGGTGCCCGCGCCAGGAGCGGTCCGCCGTATCGCTGCTCAGAAGCACCCGCGTGTCGGGCTGTCGCGCCCAGGCGTCGAAGCGCTCGCGGTGGATGAGATCCGCCGGCTTCTTCACGCCGTGCAGCACCGTAACCCGGCCGTAGGCCTTGCGCCGCCGCATCACGTAGTCGATGGCTCCGGAAACCGGCGCACAGCCGAGCCCCCCGGTCACCACCAGGAGGTCCCGGTGGCGGGCCTCGTGCAGCGGCCAGCCCCGCCCGAAGGGTCCGCGCAGGCCGAGGGTGTCGCCCTCGGCTGCGCGGCCGAGCACCCGGGTCGTCCGGCCGACGATCCGAATGGTGTGCTCGATCAGTTCGTCCGCCGGGTCTCCGGAGAGCGAGATCGCCACCTCCCCCACGCCCGGGGCATAGACCATGTTGAACTGGCCGGGCCGGAAGTCGAAGCGCTCCCGCGCCCCCGGCTCGACGAGGGCGAGCCGCAGGACGACGATGTCCCGCGCGGCCTGGTGGCGCTCGACCACCCGCGCCGGTTCCGGGACCAGCGGGTTCAAGGGTCGCCTCCACCGGCGGCCTCGTCGCGGATGGCCCCGAACTCTGCGGTCAGGTCGATGGCGACCGGGCACCAGGTCAGGCAGCGGCCACAGCCCACGCACCCCGATTCACCGAACTGGTCGATCCAGCTTCCGAGCTTGTGGACCAGCCACTGCCGGTAGCGCTCCCGCACGCGGGGCCGGAAGTCCGCGCCGTGGATCCGGGCGTGATCGGGATCGAAGCAGGAGCCCCAGTGCCGCACCCGCGTCGAAGCCGCTCCCGCGGGGTCCGGTTCGTCCCGCACGTCGTGGCAGAAGCAGGTGGGGCAGACCTGGGTGCAGGAGCCGCAGGAGAGGCAGCGCTCCGCCACGTCGTCGTAGCGGGCCGCGGCGAGGTTCTCGTAGAGGAGCTCGGGGAGCCCCGAGGGATCGAGGCGCCGCGGCATGGAG
>JALSIO010000594.1 GCA_026989995.1 Myxococcales bacterium | reverse complement strand
TCACCGACGCCGAGCGCGGCGCCCGGTCGAGGAGCGCCATCTCGCCGAAGAAGTCGCCGGCCTCGAGAAAGCCCATGATCTTCTCCCGCCCCTCGTCGGAGAGCTTGGTCACCTTCACCCGGCCGGAGCGGATGATGTACATGTAGTCCCCGGGCAGCCCCTCCTCCACGATGGAGGTGTTCTTGGGAAAGCGCCGCTCGATCAGATGGGAGGCGAGGATCTCGAGGTCCTCGCGGTCCACGCCGGCGAAGAGCGGGATCGCCGCCAGGGAATCGATCGCTTCCTTGCTTCGGGAGCTCGGGGGCATCGTCGCCTCGATCGCGGCGGGGTCCGCCGCCTGCTAGAGGAGCTCGGGCCGTCCGGCAGCCTCGAGCCTCGCCACCACCCGGCGCACCTCCGGGCTGCGCGCGAGGTCGGCCACGAGGAGTGCGTCGCCCGCGTCGATCACCGCGAGCCCCTGCACCCCGAGCAGCACCACCGTGCGCCCGTCGGCCCACACCAGGTTCCCGTCCGCGTCCTCGAAGAGCGCGTCGCCGGAGACGACGCGGCTCCGCCCCGAGCCCACGCCGAGCTCGTCTGCGAGCGAGGCCCAGGTTCCGACGTCGCTCCAGTGGAAGGAGACCGGCAACGTCAGGACCCGGCGGCTGCGCTCGAGCACGGCGACGTCCACGGGGAGGGAAGGCGCGCGGCGGTAGGCCCGCGCGAGTGCCTCCCGGCTCCCCCGACCCCTCGGCCGTTCGAGGACCGGACCGAGGGCCCGCGCCAGCGCCGGCTCGCAGCGTCCGACCTCCTCGAGGAAGCTCGCCGCACGCCAGACGAAGATCCCGGCGTTCCAGAGGTAGCCACCCCGGCGGAGGAAGCGACTGGCCCGGACCCGGTCCGGCTTTTCGACGAAACGCCGCACCCGATAAAGCCCCTTGTGGGGGCCGCCCACCGGCTCGCCCACGGCGATGTAGCCGTAGCCCGTATCGGGCCGCGTGGGACGGACACCGAGCGTCACGAGGGCCCCTTCTGCCGCCGCGGCGCGCGCCGCCTTCCGGATGGCTGCGGCGAAGGCCCGGACATCGGGGATGCGGTGGTCCGCCGGCAGGACGGCGAGCACCGCATCCGGGTCCTCGGCCGCGATGCGCGCCGCTGCCACCGCGCAGGCCATGGCCGTGTTCCGCCGGCGCGGTTCCACCACCACGCGGGAGGCCGCGAGGCTGCTCGCGCGGCGCACCGCGGCCGCGTGCTCGGCGCCGCAGACCACCCAGATCCGGCCCTCGTCCGCGACCCCCCGCGCTCGATCGAGGGTTGCGTCGAAGAGGCTCCGCCCCCCCTCGAGAAAGCGCAGAAAGGGCTTCGGGTGGCGGCGCCGGGAGCGCGGCCAGAACCGCTCGCCCGCTCCCCCCGCGAGCACGACCGCGTGAATGGGCGGCCGGCGCCGGCTCATCCGCGCCCCACACAGGTGTAGCGGAAGCCGGCGGCGCGCATGGGCTCCGGTTCGTAGACGTTGCGGAGGTCCACCACCACGGGCTCCCGCAGGAGATCCCGGATGCGGTCGAGATCGAGCATCCGGAACTGGTTCCACTCCGTCACGATCACGAGCGCATCGGCGCCGTCGCAGGCCTCGTAGGCGTCCTTGCAAAGGGTCACCTCGGGGAGGAGGGCCGCGGCATTCTTCATCGCCACCGGGTCGTAGGCGCGCACCCGGCCCCCCTGGGCCAGGAGTCCCCGGATGATGTCCACCGAGGGCGCGTCCCGCATGTCGTCCGTCTCGGGCTTGAAGGAGAGCCCGAGCACCGCGACCGTCTTCCCGGCCGGATCGCCGCCGAGGGCGGTGGCGATCTTCTCCACCATCCGCGCGCGCTGCCCCTCGTTGACCCGGATCACGGCCTCCACGATCTCGAGGGGACTGCCGAGCTCCCGACCGAAATGGGCCGCGGAGCGCGTGTCCTTCGGAAAGCAGGATCCGCCGAAGCCCGGGCCGGGATGGAGGAATTTCCGGCCGATGCGGTTGTCGAGTCCGATGCCCTTCGCGAGGTCGTGCACGTCTCCGCCGATCTTCTCGCACAGGTTCGCCATCTCGTTGATGAAGGAGATCTTGGTGGCGAGGAAGGCGTTGGCGGCGTACTTGGTGAGCTCCGCCGTCTGCACGTCGGTGTGGACGAAGGGCGCCTCGATCAGATAGAGCGGGCGGTAGAGGTCCTTCAGGATTGCCGCCGCCTGCTCGTCCTCGGTTCCGATCACCACGCGGTCCGGCCGCATGAAGTCCCCGATGGCGGCCCCCTCGCGCAGGAACTCCGGGTTGCTCGCCACGCTGAAATCGACCCGCCTTCCGGCCCGGGCGAGCTCCTCCTCGATGAGCGCGCGCACCCGCTTCGACGTGCCCACCGGGACGGTGCTCTTGGTCACCACCACCTTGTAGCCGTCCATGGCGCGTCCGATCTCCCGGGCCACCTCCTCCACCGCCGAGAGATCGGTGGAGCCATCCTCCCGCGGCGGAGTCTGCACCGCGATGAAGATCACGAGAGAAGCCCGCACCGCCTCGGCGGTATCGGTGCTGAAGGCGAGCCGGCCCTGCTGTACGTTGCGCTCCACGAGCGCGTCGAGCCCGGGCTCGTAGATCGGAAGCTCGCCCCGCTTGAGCGCCACCACCTTCTCTTCGTCCTTGTCGACACAGATGACGTGGACGCCGAACTCGGCGAAGCAGGCCCCCGTCACGAGCCCCACGTAGCCGCTTCCGATCACGCAGATGTTCATCGCTGCCTCCCTAGATGCCCGCCTGCATCCGCGCGGTTCGCGAAGCCGCGGCGCCGGCGAGCCCCCGGAGCGTCCGCCGAAGCCCCTCCCCGAGATCGACCTCGGCCCGAAAGCCGAGGACCTCCGCGGCGCGCCCCGGATCGCCGCAGCTGTGGCGCACGTCGCCGGGGCGTTCGGCAGCGTGCACCGCCTCGAGGGCGGTGCCACAGGCGGCCTGTACGTGGGCGAGCAGCTCCACGAGCGAGACCTGCCTTCCGGAGGCCACGTTCAGGACCTGCCCGGCCGCCGCCGGCGCCGTGGCCGCGAGCAGATTCGCCCGCACCACGTCGCCGACGAAGACGAAGTCCCGCGTCTGCCCGCCGTCGCCGTAGATCACGGGGTTCCGGCCCGCGAGGCACGCGTCCACGAAGGCGGGGATCACCGAGGCGTAGTCGCTGTCGGGCCGCTGCCGGGGACCGTAGACGTTGAAATAGCGGAGGGCCACCGCGGGAAGGCCGTAGAGCCCTGTGTACAGGCGGCAGTAGTACTCGCCGGCCACCTTCTCGAGCGCGTACGGAGAGCGGGGATCCGGCGGATCCTCCTCGCGGCAGGGCAGCCTCGGCGCCGCCCCGTAGGCCGCGGCGGAAGCGGCGAAGACCACGCGCTCGACGCCGCAGCGCCGCGCCGCCTGCAGCACGACGAGGGTGCCGCCGAGGTTCACGGAGGCGCTTCGCTCGGGGTCCTCCACGGATGCCGCCACCGAAACCACGGCCGCCTGGTGGAAGACGAAGCGCGCGCCGGCGAAGCAGCGGTCGAGCAGCTCGGGATCCCGCACGTCGCCCCGGACGAAGTCGATCTCCTGCCGCACCGCGGCGAGGTTCTCCTCCCTCCCCGACGAGAGGTCGTCCACCACGCAGACCGATGCGCCGCGCCCGAGGAGCGCGTCTGCGAGGTGGCTGCCGATGAAGCCGGCCCCCCCGGTGACCACCACCCGGTCGCCCTTCACGATCGGCTCCGCAGCCAGGCCACCATGCGGGCGATTCCCTCCGAGATCCCGATGCGCGGCTCGTAGCCGAGTGCCTGCCGGGCAGCGCCGATGTCGGCCCAGGTCCTCGAGACGTCGCCGGTCTGTCGGGGGAGCCACTCGATCTTCGGTTCGACGCCGAGGCAGCGGGCGAGCGTGTCGATCACCTCGAGCACCGAGGTGGTGCGGCCGGCCCCGAAGTTCAGGATGGCGTAGCCGAGGTCGCGGTCGAGGGCCCGCACGAGGCCATCGACGAGGTCGTCCACGTAGGTGAAGTCGCGCAGCGCGCGCCCGTCGCCGTAGACCGGGATCGCCTCGCCTCCCATCATCCTCTCGGCGAACTTGCGGATCGCGAGATCCGGCCGCTGCCGGGGACCGAAGGCGGTGAAGATGCGGGCACAGGTGACCGAAAGCCCGGCGGTGTGATGGAAGGTGTGTGCGATGAGCTCGCAGGCGCGCTTGGTGGCCGCGTAGGGCGAGATCGGGCGCTCCACCGGATCCGTCTCCCGGAAGGGCCCGTCGCTGCGCTCCCCGTAGACCGAGGACGACGAGATGAGCACCATCCGGGGCCGCTCGTGGCGGGCGCAGGCCTCGAGGAGGACGGAGCTGCCCACCACGTTCACGTCCGCGTATTCGGCGGGCCGCTCGAGGCTCGGGCGCACGCCGGCGAGGGCGGCGAGATGGACCACGCCCTCGAAGCGGTTCTCGGCGAAGAGCCGGCCCACGAGGTCGCGGTCGCGGATGTCGCCGCGCACGAGGCGAAAGCGCTCCGAGCGCCGCGCCACCTCGAGGTTGCGGAGCTTCTCCTCCTCCGGGTAGAAGGGGTCGAAGTTGTCGAGCGCGACCACCTCCCGGCCCTCCTCGAGCAGCCGCTCGCAGAGGGTGGAGCCGATGAAGCCGGCCCCGCCGGTGACCAGCACCCGCTCGGGGCGGCTCATCGGGTCTCCGCCCCCCCGCGACGCCGGCCGGAGGCGCGCTCCTGGGCCTCGAGGTCGGCCTCCACCATGATCCGCACGAGCTCGGGGAAGGGCGTGGTGGCCCGCCAGCCGAGTCGCTCTCGCGCCTTGGTCGGGTCCGCGAGGAGGGTTTCGACCTCGGCGGGGCGGATCAGCGCCGGGTCGACCCGGACGAAGTCGGCGGGATCGAGCCCGACGTGGTCGAAGGCGATCTCCACGAACTCCCGCGGCGTGTGCTGCTCGCCGGTCCCGATGACGAAGTCCTCCGGTTCCTCCTGCTGCAGCATCCGCCAGATGGCGTCCACGTACTCCGGCGCATAGCCCCAGTCCCTGCGGGCGTCGAGGTTGCCGAGGCGGAGCTCGTCCTCGAGCCCGAGCTTGATCCGGGCCACGGCCTCGCTGATCTTCCGCGTCACGAACTCCCGGCCCCGGCGGGGGGACTCGTGGTTGAAGAGGATCCCCGAGACGGCAAAGAGGCCGAAGCTCTCGCGGTAGTTCACGGTGATGTAGTGACCGTAGACCTTGGCCACGCCGTAGGGGCTCCGGGGATAGAAGGGCGTCGATTCGTTCTGCGGCGTCTCTCGGACCTTCCCGTACATCTCGGAGGAGCTCGCCTGGTAGAAGCGGATCTCCGGGTCCACGAAGCGGACCGCCTCGAGCATGCGGGTCACGCCGAGCGCCGTGAACTCGCCGGTGAGCGCCGGCTGCAGCCACGAGGTGGGGACGAAGGACTGCGCGGCGAGATTGTAGAGCTCGGCCGGGCGCACTTCCCGGAGCAGTGTGATCAGCGAGCCCTGGTCGAGGAGGTCGGCCTGGTGGAGCTCGACCCGGTCCACGAGGTGCGCGATGCGCTCGAAACTCTCCGTGCTGGATCGCCGGACCATGCCGTGGACCCGATAGCCCCGCTCGAGCAGGAGCTCGGCGAGGTAGGAGCCGTCCTGGCCCGTGATCCCGGTGATGAGGGCGACCTTCTCCGACACGCTCAGGATTCCTCCCGGGCGGGACGTCCCCCGCCGGCTTCGGCGAGCGGCTGCCGGGATTCGAGATCGAAGGCCCCGAGGTTCCGGAGCAACCGCACGGTGAGCAGCACCACCGCGAGCAGGAACGCGAGGGCGACCCAGCCCTGGAGCTCGGTATAGGAGACCGCGATCACGCAGAAGCAGGCGGTCAGGAAGTACACCGAGAGAACGGCACTCCGCTGGGAGCCCTCGGTCTCGAGGAGCCGGTGGTGCATGTGCTGGCGATCGGCAGAGAAGATTCCCGCCCGCTTGCGGATGCGACGCACCACCGAGAGCGCGGTGTCCAGGATGGGCACCCCGAGGGCGAGCAGTGGCACCACGAAGGGGAGCACCGAGGCCTGGCGGTAGCCCTCGAGGGCGAGCAGCGCCAGGACGTAGCCGAGGAGAAGCGCCCCGGTGTCTCCCAGGAAGATCTTTGCCGGATGGAAGTTGAAGGGGAGGAAGCCCACGAGCGCCCCGACCAGCGAGGCGCCGAGCAGCACGCCCAGGGGCTGCCCCGACTGCCAGCAGACGTAGGAGAGCGTGCTGCCGATGATGATGCCGACGCCCGTGGCCAGCCCGTCGAGCCCGTCCATCAGGTTCATGGCGTTGGTCACCCCCACCACCCAGACCAGCGTCGCGAGCCACATGGCCCAGGTGGGCAGCCAGAAGATGGTGCGGGAGACCGGATCCGTGATGTGGTCGAGGCGGTAGCCGTAGGAGACGGCAATTGCCGCGGCGGCGATCTGCACCGCGAACTTCGGCCCGGCACCGAGCTCGACCCGATCGTCGTAGGCGCCGAGGGCCACCAGGACCAGGGCGCCGATCACCACCCCTTCGATGTGCCCGCGGAAGACCACGCTCGGGGGCGCCAGCAGCGCCGCCGTCGCGAGCGCGACGCCGAATCCCACCAGCACCGCCATGCCGCCGAGCAGGGGAATGTCCGGACGCGTGCTGACCTTCCTGGGCCCCGGGCGATCCACCACCCCGGCGGCCCGGGCGAGCCGGGCGACCACCGGCGTCAGCAGCGCCGAGGTGCCGGCGCCGACGCCGAAGGGAATCAGCACGCTCACCAGATCCACCGGTTCCTCTCGTCCCTCCCGACCGGACCGGCGGCCCGGGCGCCTCCGCTAGTCGCGGTACTCGTAGCGCTCGACGTCCACCTCGGCGCCGTTGAAGACGAGACCGAGGATGCGACGGCGGTCCAGGATGTCGAGCGCCGCCTCGAGATCCTCCCGGGGCGTCGAGTCGGCGCGCACCACCATGACCACGCCGTCCATGAGCTCGGAAAGCGCCTTGGCGTCGGGGAGCCCGAGGGTGGCCGGGGTGTCGAAGATCACCGTGTCGTAGGAGTGCGCGAGCTCCTCGGCGAGTTTGCGCATCCGCTCGGAGGAGAGCAGCTCGGAGGGATTCGGCGGGAGCTTGCGCACCGGGAGCACGTGGAGCCGGGTTCCCTCCACCGGATGGACCGCCTCCTCGAGCGGAGCTTCGCCGAGCAGCACCTCGGCGAGCCCGGCCCGCGGTGCGATCCCGAGCGAGGTGTGGATCTCGGGCCGCCGGAGGTCGCACTCCACGAGGAGCACCTTGCGATCGAGTTCCATGGCCGTCACCAGCGCCAGGTTGAGCGCCGCGGTCGACTTGCCCTCCCCGGCCAGGGCGGAGGTGACCAGGATGGTTCGGATCGGCCGCTGGGCCGCGAGGGCCTCGATGCGCGCCCGGAGGGTGCGGAACTGCTCGGTGACGAAACTCTCCGGGTCGAGCAGTGCGATCCGCCGGCGGTTGGCATCGAGGGCCTCGTCGGGCACCGGAGCCGTGAGCGCGGCCCCGCGCCGACCCTTCCGCCGGCCCGGACGCCCCGCCCCCTCGGCCTCGGGCGGGGCCGTCGGCACCGTGGGCGCGGCCGCCCCGGTGGCCTGGCGGCCCCGCTCCTCCTCGGCCCGTCGAAGCGCGTCGTAGACCTTCCCCATGTCCTACTCCCCGTGCTCCTCGTCGGGAGCACCTCCGCCGGCCCGCCACGCGGTGCCTAGCGGAAAAGACCCAGAAGTCCCCGCCGGCGACGCACGGGGCCCGCGACGGGCTCGGTCACCGGCAGCGGCTCCTCGCCACCCGCCGGCGGCAGCTCGAGATCCCGCGCCACCTCGGCGATCTCCTCCCGGCCGATCCGCTCGAGCCCTCGGCCGTAGCCGAGCAGAAGGGCGCTGTCGCAGACGATGTTGACCAGACGGGGCACGCCCCCGGTAAGCCGGTGCACCTCCCGCAGGGCCGCCGGGCGGAAGAGTCCCTTCCCCGTGTAGCCCGCCAGCCGCAGCCGCTCCTCGACATAGCCCGCCGTCTCCGCCCCGCTGAAGGGGCGGAGGTGGTGCCGGAGCACGATCCGCTGGCGCAGCTGCCGGAGCTCGGGCCGCCGGAGGAGCTCGTTCAGTTCGGGCTGCCCCACCAGCATGATCTGGATCAGCTTCGAAGTCGGGGTCTCGAGATTGGAGAGCAGGCGGATCTCCTCGAGCATCTCCGGCGAGAGGTTCTGCGCCTCGTCGACGATGAGCAGCACCGTCTCGTCCCGCGCCAGGCAGTCGATGAGGAAGCGATTGAGGGCGAGGAGGTATTCACCCTTGGTCGAACAGGGCTCCTCGATCCCGAATTCCTCGAAGAGCATCCGAAAGAAGTCGAGGGGCTCGAGCTTGGGGTTGAAGATGAACGCCGAGTGCGTCGCGGCGTCGAGCTGGGCGAGGAGTGCGTGGAGCAGCGTGGTCTTGCCCGTCCCCACCTCCCCCGTGAGCAGCACGAAGCCCTTGCGGGCCTGCACCCCGTAGACCAGCGTCGCGAGTCCCTCCCGGTGCACCTCCCCCAGGTAGAGAAAGGAGGGATCGGGCGTCATCTCGAAGGGACGCTTGAGCAGTCCGAAGTGCTGCCGGTACACGGCGTCGTCCTCCAGCCGGCGCTAGGCCAGCCCGTCCCGGATCCACTCCAGGGCGCCCTGCTCGGCCGGCGCCGTGGTCTCCACCTCTTCGTCCTCCCGCCCGAGGACGTGGAGCACCACGTAGCCGGCCACCGAGCCCGCGATCCAGAGCGAGACGAAAAGCGCCGTGCTCGCCGCGAGCGCCACCCTCCGCCGCCGCATCGCGCGCCGGTCCGCCTCGAAGAGGATGGGCGGGATGGAGGTGAGCACCGGGATCTGAAGCGCCTGCTGCAGCGACCGGGCGTCGTGGAAGGAGGTGTCCATCGCCTCGGCGAGAAGCGCCGCGCCCGCACCGGCGGCGAGCCCGAAGAGCAGGCCGAGGACGAGGATCAGCCGCCGGTTGGGCGAGACGGGGCTCGGCGGAACGAAGGCCGACTCGAGGATCCGGAACTGCTGCCCCTTCTGACGACGCTCCATGTTGGCCGCCACGGTCGCCTCGAGGCGCCGCCGCGAGAGCTCCTCGTAGTTCCTGGCGAGCCCCTCGAGCTCCCGCTTGAGCCCGTCGAGCTGCTCGGCCACCCGCGGCGTCTCCGCGAGGCGCTGCTCGATGTCCTGGGCGAGCTGCTCGAGGCGCCTGAGCTCGGCCTCGGCGGCGGCTGCCCGCAGTGCGGCACGCCGGCGGTTGGCCTCGGCCTCCTGCTCGGCGGCGTTCGCGTAGGAGGTGTCGGGCGGGATCTCCGGATCGCCACCGCGCTCGCGAATGCGCTGCTCGAGGTCCTCGATCTCCCGGAGGGCGGCGGCCACGTCCGGGTGCTTGTCCGTGAGGCCCCGCGCGCGCAGATTCCCGAGCAGGTGCCGCACCTCGAGGAGCCTCGCCTCCGGCGTATTGAGCAGACGCCGGCCGGAGGCCGGACCGAGGGCGGCGGCGGTGGCGCGCTGCTGCCGGTAGAAGGCCTCGTCGCTCCGGGCCTCGGCGAGCTGCATCTGTACCATCCGGATGTTGTCGAGGGTCCGCGCGAGCATCCGCTGGTTGTGCTCGTAGTCCTCGGGGAGCTTGCCCGCGTTCTCGGCCTCGATGGCGGCGATTTCGGCCTCCACCTCGCGACTCCGCGCGGCGATGCTCTCGAGCTGGGCCTCGATGAACTCGGTCGTGTCCACCGAGACCTGGACCCGCTCCTTGATATGCTCGTCGATGAAGTCGGAGGCGAGGCGGTTGGCCACGGCCGCGGCCTTCTGGGGAGAGCGGCTTCGGTAGACCAGCCGGAAGGTATTGATCTCCACCGGTTGGTTGCGGCGCCGCTCGCCTGCATCGAGGATGGGCAGCACGGGATCGAGGAAGATGTTCGAGCGCATCAGCTCGATGACCTCCTCCCGGGTCATGCGCTTCGATTCCTCGGGATAGAGGCCGAGCTCGTCGATGAGCTTCGAGAGGCGCGCCCGACTCAGGATCTGCATCTTCATCAGGTGCAGCCGGGCACTGATGTCCGTCTCCTCCTCGTCTCCCTGCACCACGGCCTCGGAGATGCGCTGGGGCTCGATCAGGAGGGTGGTCCAGGCCTCGTAGGTCTCCGGGAGCACCGCCGCGGCGAGGATCGCGAGCAGGAAGATCGCGAGCGCCACCCCGCCGGCAAGCACGAGGCGGCGCTTCAGCACCCCGATCACGTCGTCGATGCGAAATCCCGGATCCGTGTTCATCGCTGGCTCCGTTCACCAGACCCTGTAGGGTCCGAACTGGTACTCCATGCCCAGACCCGCCCGAATCGTCTCCGTGCGGGTGAAGGTGTCGAGGAAGGTTCCCGCGAAGGCCGAACTCGATTCCCGCCGGCTCCGCTTCTTGCGGTAGACCGCCTGCAGGAAGACCGAGAGCTGCCGGGAGACCCGGCGGCGCACCAGCAGGCCCACGCGGTAGGTCTGGTCCTCGGCCCGGCTGCGCACCTTGTCGAAGAGGATGCCGCTCACCTGGGCCACGGGGCCGGTCGCCCCGGGGCCGAGCCCGAGCTCGGCGAGCGCGAGGGGTGCGTCGGCCACGGCGAGCAGGAAGCCGCCTCCGGTGGCCACGCCCTCGGACTCCGCCTCCACCCGCCGCGCGGCACCGGAGACCACGATCCGCCAGAGCGGATTCGGCCGCCACACGAGCCGGGTCTCGATCTGCTCCTGCTCCACCGACGATCCGAAGACCTGGGAGCCCCGCTCCGTCCGGGACAGGCGCACGGTCCACTCGATCTCGTCCCAGGTCTTGGTGATGTCGAGGTTCACCACCGGCTCGAGGGTGATCTCGCTGGCCGGGTTCTGGTGGAGCATGAGCGCGTCGACGTGGAGCGCCTCCACCTCGTCGCGGAGGTTCCCCGCGAGAAGCGGCCCCGCGTCGAGGGTGATGTTGTTCAGGGTGTCGCGGCACGCGGTGGTCACGTTCGAGCCGATCAGCGCCGGATCCATGCCGCCCCCGGCCTGGAAGGCCTCGAGGTCCGCGCGGGTGAACGGCCCGATCACCGAGAGGCCCCGAAAGCTCGAGAAGCAGCGGGACTGGATGAGCTGGACCAGGTTGCCGGGCTGCCGGATCACGAAGGGAAGGCGCGCCACGCCCGGCGCCGCCCGGTCTCGGTCGATGCGCTCGGGATCGACCACCTGGGGCCCGGCGCCGAGGGCGATCTCGAGCCCGCCGCCGAAGTCGTGCGTCCAGGTGGCCAGCGGCGTGTAGCGGTTGGTCTTCACGCCCTGCCGGGTCTGGGAGGCGGAGAGACTCACCTGCAGGCTGTCCCGCCCTCCGAGGATCAGGTCCACGGCGGCCACGGCGCTGTCCACCTTCTGCTCGATCAGGGTCCTGCGGTCGTTCTCGCCGGCGAAGACGTGCTGGAACATCAGGCTCCCGGTGGCGCGCGGTCCGAAGACGCGCTGGATGCCGATCCGGGCGTTCCAGGCCTTGCGGCGGTCCCGGCTGAAGGAGATCACCGTGTCCTCGCGCCCGGGCGCCTCGGCGAGCTCGTCCTCGGGGAAGGTGGTCAGGCGCTCCTCCTGGGCGATCAGGGTCTCGTCGCGGGCGAAGCGACCCCCGCCGAACACCGAGGTGCGACCATCCAGGAAGTAGGTCCAGCTCCCTTCCACCCGGTGGTCCCAGCCGTTGGCGCCGTTCACGGCGAGGTAGGCCTCGTAGCGCGGGCGGTAGCTCACCTCGTAGCGCAATCGGCCCTGGTCATGGCGGAGCCGGATCCACGGGCGCCCCTCGAAGAAGGCGTCGTCCTTGGTGTTCACGGGCAGGTTGCCCACGTTGTCGGTGTACCCGGGCCGGACCCAGATCCCACCGGTCAGCTCAAGGCCCGGGGCCCCGGAGGGGAGCAGGAGCGGAAGCAGCAGCGCGAGGACGGCGCGACGCATGGCCGGGCCTCAGTCCGGGACGATGATCGTGTCGCCCGGGGCGAGCACGAAGTTGGACCCGGGGGCCTTCCCCGAGACGAAGGCGTCGTAGTCGAAGCGGTACTCGCGCACCCCGCCCTCCTCACGGCGGAGGACCCGGATGTCGTCCCGGTCGGCGAAGGTGGTGAATCCCCCCGCCGCCGAGAGCGCGTCGAGGACCCGCATCTCGGTGAAGAGCGCCACCGGACCCGGTCGGGCCACCGCTCCCATCACGAAGACCCGCTGGCTGTTGGGCTGCACCACGGTGACGGTGACGTCGGGATCGACCACGTACTCGGTCAGGGCCTGGGTGATGACCTCCTTGAGCTCCCGCGGGGTGAGCCCGGCGGCCTGGACGTCGTCCACGAGCGGAATGGAGATCTTGCCGTCGCTTCGCACGGGCACCCCCTGGGCCGTGAGTCGCTCGTTCTGCCAGACGGTGACGTTCAGGACGTCTCCCACGCCGATCACGTATTCGCGCTCACCGCCGGCTTCCTGCGGGGGGGGCACCGAAGGAGTGCCGCCGGTGCGGCATCCGGAAACCGCCACCAGCGCGAGGACGGCCAGGGCCGCCCGGAGTCCGCTCACCTGCCTGCTTCCCCTCATGCTTCCCCCCTGCTTGGCGGCCCCGCCCCCTCACCGGGGGTCGCTCAAACCGCCTTCCTTCATCTTGTAGAGCAGCGCCTTGTAGCTGATCTGCAGGCGCGCGGCGGCCTCCTTGCGGTTCCACCGGGTCTGCTGCAGCACCCGCTCGATCACGCGCCGCTCGGCGAGCTGGGCCGCCCGCTTGGAGATGGCCTTGAGATCGATCCGCTCCCCGCGGGCGAGGCCCTCGGCGACCTCCGGGAGGCCGCGCAGCGGACTGTCCGGGGTGTCGTCCGGGAGGGGACCGGCGCGCAGGGCGATCTCCTCGAGAACGGTCTCCTCGCTCCCGAGGACCACCATCCGCTTCACCATGTTCTCGAGCTCCCGCACGTTTCCGGGCCACGAGTACCGCATGAAGGCGTCGAGGGTCTCGGGCGACAGCCGGTCGAGGCGCTTCCCGTATTCCCGGGTGTAGCGGCGCAGAAAGTGGTCCACGAGGAGGGGAATCGAGTCCCGCCGCTCCCGGAGCGGCGGCAGGTGGAGGGTCACCACGTTCAGGCGGTAGTAGAGATCCTCGCGGAAGCTGCCCTCGCGGACCGCCTGCTCGAGATTGCGGTTGGTGGCGGCGATGACCCGGGTGTCGACCTTCACGTCGGTCTCGCCGCCGAGGCGGGAGAACTCGCCGTCCTGAAGCACCGAGAGCAGCTTCGCCTGCAGGCTCGGCGGCATCTCCGAGATCTCGTCGAGGAAGATGGTCCCGTGGTTGGCGTACTCGAAGCGTCCGAGCTTGCGGCGCTGGGCCCCGGTGAAGGCCCCCCGCTCGAAGCCGAAAAGCTCGCTCTCGAGGAGCTCCGAGGGAAGCGCCGCGCAGTTCACCTTGACGAAGGGTCGATCCCGCCGGCTCGAGAGCCGGTAGAGGGTGCGGGCGACCACCTCCTTGCCGGTGCCGCTCTCGCCCCGCACCAGCACGGTCACGTCGGTGTCGGCCACCTGCTCCACGATCTCCCGCAGGCGGCGCATCTTGGGGTCGTCGCCCCAGAGCAGGGTGAGCTCGGTCTGCGCCCGGCCGCGGAGTTCCTGCACCTCGGCTTC
>JALSIO010000593.1 GCA_026989995.1 Myxococcales bacterium | reverse complement strand
GTAGGAGGTCATGTCCATCCCGTAGGCGCGGGTGAAGGGTCCGCGGAAAAGGGGCCGCAGAAATTCCGAAGGCCGGGGTGATAGAAGCGGACGAGGTCGCGCCAGAAGTCCCTCTCCATCGCTTCACCGAGGGTGCGCAGCCGCTCCGAAGGGGCCAGCGCACGTCAGAGTGCCAGCCCGTAGAGACCGATCCCGTAGCAGGTGGGTGAGTGGTGCTCGGTGAAGGCCCCGGTCGCCCGGTAGTCGCGGCAGATCTCCTCGGCCAGCGAAGCCCCGCGCTGCTGCCACTCCGTCTCGTGGAGCCGGGCGCCGGCCCAGTCCAGCAGGAAGGCGCGCATGGGGGCGATGTTCGTGTACTCGGCGGGAACGTGGCGGTCGAGCGTGCCCTCGACCGCGCGCCGCAACGACGCATCGAGCGCGGAGACCAGCGCCCGCGGAAGCTTCGCCGCGTGGCGCGCGAGGACGACCGCGAAGGTCGTCCCGATGAACTCGCGCCAGTTGGGGTCGTAGTCGATCCACTCCCGGGGCACGTCGCCGGGCTGGGGCTCCCGGGGCGAGCAGCGGAAGGTTCCGCGCACGACCGACCCGCGCCGATCGAGCTGGTGGTCGAGCACGGCCCGCAGCGCGCACCGCCCTCTGGCGATCGCCCGGCGCGTCGCGGGCCAGGAGACCGAGCGCGAAGGTCGCCGTCTCGCGCACCACCGGGACGCCGGGCTGCTGGCAGGAGTTGGTCGCCGAGCCGACCCGGCTCGGGTAGCCGAGCAGCCCGGCCGCGCCGTCGAACTTCCGCTCCATCCACCCGAAAACGCGTGCGGCAAGGGGCGTCGCCATGGGAGGCCGCCAGGGTCGCGGTGGACGGCTTCCCTGTCCACCCGGGAGTCGCGGGCTCGGTGGATCTCCACCGCGGCCGGGCGTTGGGGCGCCACGGGCGGGGGCGGCAGGACACGGGCCCGCCCGTGCCCCGGGGTGGCCGCGCTCAGCGCACCTCGATTCGCGTCACGTCGGTGAAGAGGATGCGGCCGGAGTGGCCGAGGAAGCCGCCGCGAACCTGGCGGCCGCGGATCGGGTCCTCGACGTAGCCGAGCGGCGTGGCCTTCTCGGTACCGTAGAAGAAGACGGCGGCGAGCGGATAGCTGCCGGGTCGGGAGGGCGCCCGGAGGCGGAAGACCGTCCGGGTGGCGGTGTAGCGGCCCGTTTCGGCGTCGCCTTCGACACCGGTGATGTTGACGAAGGAGAGGTTGCGGCCCAGGGCCTCGGGGCGCCGGTGGAGCCACTCGCGCTGCACCTCACCGCCCTCGACGCGGGGCTCGGGCTCCCCCTCCACCTGCCAGCCCGCCGAGGCGGCGGGGCGCGCGAGGTAGCGGTGGCCGCCGTCCACGAGGGCCACCCCCACCACGGGGCCCGCGCCGCCGCGGGTCCTCACGGTCACCTCGAAGACGGCCCCCGCCGCGACCTCGGAGGGCGCCTCGAGGGAAACGGTCGCAGCGCGGTCCACCGCCGCCACGAGCTCTGCGAGCCGACGGCGCTCGGCCTCGGACAGCGCCTCGTAGCCGCCTTCGCCGGCGCGGATCAGCGCGAGGTGCTTCGCCTCGGGAAGCTCCTTCGCCACCCGGGCCGCGGGAAGGCCCGCGAGCTGGCTCTCCTGCCGGGAGGCGTGGCAGCCGGCGCAGAAGGGGGCGACGTCGGTCTGGTAGGCCGGGGTCCCGCCCGGGTAGGCGCGGGCGCCCCCGGCGAGCCCTCCGACGGCGACGGCAAACGACACCCACGCGGCCACGGCGTTCCTTCGGCGCATCCGATCACCTCCTCCTCTCCCGATCCGGCTCCTCGGCGGGCGATCCCACCCGAAGCTGCCCCGCTTCCGTGCCGGCGGCTCGAGCCGCGGGCACGGCCGGACTCCCGTCCGACCTCGCCGGCCTCCCGAGGCGTGACCGGCTCGGGCCTCGCCCCCGGTTCGAGCCGTCCCTGCGGCTGCGGCTGCGGGCAAGGCTACCACGGACCGC
>JALSIO010000592.1 GCA_026989995.1 Myxococcales bacterium | reverse complement strand
CGCTCCGCGAGGGGGTCGGTAGCCTCTCGGGCCGCTCGGCAGCGCTTTCGGCGCACCTTCACCGGGGAGGGAGGGGCGGTGGACGGCGGAATGGCGGCTCGGGGCGCGGCGGCGCGCCGCCAGGCGCGCACGCTGGCGGCGGGGCGCGGGCGCCGGGTGCGTGCCGCGGGGGGGGTGATCCTCGCGGCCCTCGCCGTGGCGTGCGCGAGCTCGCCCCGGGTCTTCGTCGCGAATGCCGGGGACCACACCGTCTCGGTGATCGACGGCGGGCTCGAGCGCGAGATCGCCATCCTGCCGGTGGGCGAGTTTCCCCAGGGCGTGGCGGTGCGGCCGGATCCACCGCTCGTGGCGGTGGTGAACTCCCGGGAAGGCTCGGTCGATTTCGTGGATCCGGTCGGGCTCGAGGTCCTGGAGGGGTCCGTTCGGGTCGGACGCTTCCCGATGCACGCCGCCTTCACGCCCGACGGCAGGACCCTCGTGGTCGCCAACCACGATTCGCGCAGCCTCTCGCTCGTCGACGTCGAGGCGCGGCGGGTGGTGGGCGAGGAGATCCCGGTGGGCGGGCGCCCGCAGCGCGTCGCCGTCTCCCCCGAGGGGCGCCTCGCCTACGCGGTTCTCCAGGACGAGGACGGGCACCTCGCGGTGGTGGATCTCGGCACCCGCCGGCTGCTTCGCCGCATTCCCGTGGGCCGCTTCCCCTCGGATCTCGCGCTCTCACCGGACGGGCGCGAGGCCTTCGTCGCGAGCTTCGACGACAACACGGTGGTCCGCCTCGCCGTTCCCGGCGGCGAAGTGGTGGCCCGGTATTCGATGGACACGGGGCTCGGGCTGCTCTTCGACCCGCGGCGCGAGCGCCTCTACTCGATCGCGACCATGGACGGCGAGGTGGTGGTCTACGACACCGCCCGGGAGCGGGAGCTCGCCCGCATCCCGGTGGGCGAGGATCCCCTCTACTCGGCGCTCACGCCCGACGGGCGCTGGCTCTACGTGGTCAACGGGAGCCACGGGAACGTGATGAAGGTGGATACCGAGGCGCTCGCCGTCCGCGTCCGGATCGCCGTGGGGGAGGAGCCGACGGATGCCGCGATCCTTCCCTGAGCCCGGCGGGAAGGGGCCCGGGCGGCGGCGGGGAGACGGGGCTCGGGTCCGGGGCCGGCGCTCGCACCGGCCCCGGACCGAAGGTGACGCCTCCTAGAGACCCTGGGTCATCTGGCCGGGGCGGGCGAGCTCCTTCACGCCGGTGGTTTCGTCGCAGAGTCCGATGAAAATCCCGGGGAGCGGCTCGAAGACATTCGCCGCCGGGCCGTCGAAGACGCGGACGCGCCGGATCTCCGTGACCTTGTCGACGTCCGGGCAGGGATCCTGCGAGACCGAGGTCACGGTCCCCTTGCACTTGCCCTTCGCGTCGCAGGCCACGTCGCCCACGAAGATGTTCGAGTAGTTCGAAGTGCCCTCGAGGTTCAGGCCCTGGAAGACGCAGGTCTCGGGGGTGGAGTTCCCGTCCTTGTCGATGTCCTCATCCATGATCGTGGAGAGCCCCTCGACCTGGATGCACACCGCCGCGGGGGGCGTGCCGCCACAGTCCACGCCCTTGAGCAGCACGAACATGTCCTTGCCGGTCTGGACCTTGAACTTGCCGCCCTCGAGCGTGCAGGTCGACTTCGTCGCGGCCGGGGACAGCTGGGTACCCTGGCAGTCCACGGAGTCGGTGGCGGTGGCCCCGCACTCGTAGGCCTGGGCGAAGTCGCCGCCGATCTTCTTCCCCTTCGCCTTGGGGCCCATGCCGATGGCCAGGGCCGGGCTGGCGCTGAACCCCGTGGCAGCGAGGGCCAGCACCCACATCCTGATCAGACGTTTCATCAAGCACTCCTCCTCGTGGTGCGGCGGCCGTCTCGCGCCCGGGCAGGCTCGGGCCGCGCACCTGAGCCTGCCGTACCACCGACTGGCAGTCACTGTCAAGCAGAGATGTAGGGGAGGTCCCGCGTCGGGCAGATGACACGCC
>JALSIO010000591.1 GCA_026989995.1 Myxococcales bacterium | reverse complement strand
GGCCGCCGCCGGCCGCGCGGGCGTGGTCGTGCTCCACACCGAGATCACGCCGGAGCTCCGCGCCGAGGGGCTCCTGCGGGAGGTGATCAACCGGGTCCAGACCACGCGCAAGGAGCTCGACCTCGAATACACGGGGCGCATCCGCCTCACCATCGACGGCGCCCCGGAGCTCGTGGCCGCGGTGGAGCCCCGCGCCGGGCTCCTCTCCCGGGAGACGCTCGCGACGGAGGTCCGGCTGGGCGCCGCCCCGGAAGCGGGCTGTCACGTCCGCGAGTTCGAGGTCGACGGCCTCCCCCTCCGCATCGGCCTCACGCGGGCCTGAGCCCGGGCCCCGGGGGCGACGCCGGTTGGCCCCGCGGGTCGGTGCTGGCCTAGACTCGAGAAGGCCGGGCCACCACCGCGAGGTCTCCGACGTGCTCTCGATCTTCGACGACTACCCCATCCACCAGACCCCGGAGCCGATCGCGCGGCCCGCCACCAGCGACCGGAACGTCTACGACCGCTACTGGATGAACGGCTACGCGGCGGACGGCGAGTTCTACTTCGGCGTCGCCATGGGCCGCTACCCGCACCGCAAGGTCCAGGATGCGGCCTTCAGCATCGCCCGAGGAGGCGAGCAGCACGCGCTCCACGCCTCCCGCCGGGCGCCGGCGGACCCCGCGGAGACGGTGGTGGGCCCGATGCGCATCGAGATCGCGAAGCCCATGGCGGTCACCCGGGTGATCATCGAGCCCAACGAGACCGGAATCGCCTGCGACCTCACCTTCCGCGCCCGCACCGGCTGCATCGAGGAGGGGCGCCAGACCCTCCTCGCGGACGACCGGCCCGTGATGGACTCGACCCGATTCGCGCAGTTCGGGCGCTGGGAGGGAACCATCGAATACGCCGGGCAGACGCTGCGGGTGGAGCCCGGGCGGGCCTACGGCACGAAGGATCGCTCCTGGGGGCTCCGCCGCATCGGGGAGCCGGATCCGGGCGCTCCGCCGGTGGAGGCACCGCACGTCTTCTTCCTGTGGGCGCCGATCCAGTTCGAGGATCTCTGTACGCATTTCTGCGTCTTCGAGAAGGCCGACGGATTCCGCTGGCACCAGTCCGGCGCCATCGTGCCCGCCTACGGCTCGGTGGACGAGCTCCCCGGCGTCCAGGACCCCGCCCAGCGGAGCTTCCACCAGACGGACTGGCGGTTGCGCTACGTGCCGGGCACCCGCCGCGCCGCCCAGGCGGACATCGCCCTCATCGGGCAGGACGGAAGCCGCCACGAGATCCACCTCGAACCGCTGCTCACCTTCCAGATGAAGGGGCTCGGCTACGTGCACCCCACCTGGGGGCACGGCGTCTGGAAGGGCGAGCAGGCCCTCGGCGGCGAGTCCTGGAAGGCCGACGAGATCGACCCCCTGCTCCCGGAGAACCTCCACATCCAGCAGGTGATGCGCGCCCGCTACGGCGACCGGGAGGGCGTGGGTGTCCTCGAGCAGCTCGCCATCGGCCCCCACGCCCCCTCCGGATTCGAGGGCTACTTGGACGGGGCGAGGTAGGCCACGCCGGCAGCTGCGGGCCCCGGGGGCTCCCTACGCCGGCTCGAAGCGCCAGGCCTCGCCGTCGCGGCGAAGGTGGCCGGCGGTGGGGCCGGCGAAGTGGGTACCGAGGACGAGGGCGGGCCGGTCACCGAAGCGCTCCAGGAAGGCCCGGCGGGTGGCCAGCGCCTGCTGCGGGTCCGTGTCGAAGTGGCTTCCCCACTCCGGATGGGCGCACTGCACCGGGTGGTGCATGAGGTCGCCGGTGATCACCGCCTCGGCGCCCTCCGAGCGGATCCGCACGCTCACGTGCCCGGGGGTGTGGCCCGGGGTGGGGAGGAGCTCCACCTCGCCGGTGAGTGCCTCGTCGCCTTCCACGAGATCGACGAGGCCGGCATCGAAGACGGGGCGCACGGAGTCCTCGAGGACCGGTCCGAAGGCGTCCTCGGGCGCCTTCGACCAGAACTCCCACTCGGTCCGACCGATCAGGTAGCGGGCATTGCCGAAGGTCGGCACGAAGCGACCGCCCTCGAGCCGGGTGTTCCACCCCACGTGGTCCACGTGCAGGTGTGTGCACAGCACCCGGTCGATGGACTCCGGGGGGAAGCCGGCGCGGCGGAGATCATCCAGGAAGGGGCCGCTGCGCCGGTCCCACTCCGGGATGGGACGCGGCTTGTCGTTTCCCACGCAGGTGTCGACCAGGATGCGGGCGCCCTCGGACTCCACCACGAAGCTGTGGATGCTCATGATGGCTTCGCCCGCCTCGTTCACGAAGTGCGGTCGCAGCCACGCCGGAGCCGCGAGAAGGGCTTCCGGAGTGGCCTGCGGGATCACGAAGGTGCCGGGTCCCGGCGTCTCGAGCTCGGTGATCTTGGTGATGGTGACGCGGCCGATCTTCCAGCGCTGCAAGGCGGGCCCTCCCCGCGCCCGAGGCTACCACGGACGCGGACCGCGGGGCAGGCCCGGGCTCTGCCCGGCGTCACCGCGCTAGGATTCGCTGCGAGGAGGACGGCCATGCGCGCAGCGGTGATGAGGCAGTCCCGGATCGTGGTGGACGAGGTCCCGGACCCCGAGCCCGGAAGCGGCGAAGTCCTGGTGAAGACCCTCGCCTGCGGGATCTGCGGTTCGGATCTGCACGCCCTCGAGCACGCGGCGGCGATGGTGGAGGCAGCCCGCGAGGCCGGCGCGCCCATCACCCTCGACCCGATGCGCGACCTGATCCTCGGTCACGAATTCTGCGCCGAGGTCCTCGACTACGGGCCCAACACGATCCGGCGCCACCCGCCCGGGAGCCGCGTCGTCTCGATGCCCGTCCTGGTGCGGGGAACCTCCGTCGAGGGCATCGGCTTCTCCAATCTCGCGCCCGGCGGCTACGGGGAGCGCATGGTGCTCTCCGAGGCGCTGCTCCTCCCCGTTCCAGCCGGGCTCTCCACCGAGCAGGCCGCGCTGACCGAGCCGATGGCCGTGGGCGTCCACGCCGTGGCCCGCGCCGCCATGGGCTCGAACGACGCCGCCCTCGTGGTCGGCTGCGGGCCGGTGGGCCTCGCGGTGATCGCCGCGCTCCGACTCGAGGGCCGGGGACCCATCGTCGCCTCCGACTACTCGCCGCTGCGCCGGAGCCTCGCCGAGCGGCTCGGGGCCCATGTGGTGGTGGACCCGGCCCGGGAACGGCCCATGGAGGCCTTCTCCCGGGCAGCCGGCTTCCGGAGTGCGGTGCTCTTCGAGTGCGTGGGCGTCCCCGGGATGATCCAGGAGCTCCTGCGCGATGCGCCCCGCGGAGCCCGCATCGTGGTGGCCGGCGTGTGCATGGAGCTCGACCGCATCAAGCCCTTCCACGGGATCCAGAAGGAGCTGAGCCTCCACTTCGTCCTCGGCTACACACCCGAGGAGTTCGCCCGGGCGCTCGCGGCCATCGCCGAGGGCGAGATCGACGTCGACCCCCTCGTCACGGGACGGGTGGGCGTCGAGGGGGTGGCCGCGGCCTTCCGCACCCTCGCCCGTCCGGAGGAGCACTGCAAGATCCTCGTCGAACCGTGGCGCGACTAGGCCGCCGCCTCCGGCGGCACGCCCCCTCCCGCGCCCCCCCCGCTCGATCGTGGCCTCCGGGGCCAGTGCCTCGGCGCCGGAGGCGCCGACCCCGCAGGCGGGCGGACGGTTCCTCGGGATTTCCCCCGAGCGACGCCCCCGCGCTGCCCCGGGAACCCGCGCGAGGCCGTCAAGGAGCGCCCCCTCCGTGCCGATCCATCCGATGCCCCCGCCACCCTGGGGGCGGGGCGGGCACACCTCGATGGCAGCCGACCGGACCGAAACGCGCGTCTACGACCCCGCCGAAGGCGGCCCCCGGGAGAGCTGCCTCGTCACCATCTACGGCCCCGAGCTCGGCCGGAAGTTCCCCGTCGACCGCCCCGAGGTGCGGCTCGGCCGCAGCGCCGACAACGAGATCGTGGTCTCGCTGCGAGACGTCTCCCGGCACCACTGCGTCTTCCACCTCGACGAGGGCGACGTCTACCTTCAGGACCTCGGCTCCACGAACGGAACGCTGCTCAACGGCAAGGAGCTCCGCGCCAACGAGCGGATCCTGCTGTGCTCCGGCGACCACATCAAGGTGGGCGGCGCGATCTTCAAGTTCCTCGGCGGGAGCAACGTGGACGCGCTCTACCACGAAGAGATCTACCGCATGATGATCGTGGACGGTCTCGCGGAGATCTACAACCGGCGCTACTTCCTCGAGTACCTCGACCGGGAGATCACCCGCTGCCGCCGCTACGAGCGCGGGCTCTCGGTGATGCTCATCGACATCGACCGCTTCGCCGAGATCAACCAGCGCTTCGGGCATCTCGCCGGGGACGCGGTGATCCGGGAGCTGGCCCGGCGGATCAAGGTGCGGGTGCGCAAGGAATCCTGCTTTGCGCGCTACGGAGGAGACGAGCTCGCGCTCGCCCTCCCGGAGATCGACCTCGAGAACGCGCGGACCTTCGGCGAGCGCATTCTCGGGCTCGCCGCCGACTCGCCGGTGGAGTTCGAGGGTCGGCGGATCCCCGTGTCCGTATCCATCGGCATCGCCGCGCTGAACCGGCACGACGCCGACGCCGAGGCCTTCCTGCGGCGGGCGGAGGAGCACCTCCACGAGGCCAAGGCCGACGGCCGCGGCTGCGTGCGCGGCTGACCCCCGCCCGCCTCCGCACCTCCCTACCCGAGATCCTCCACCACGCCGGCCCGGGCGCGACAGCGCGCCTTGCAGCCGCGGCGCGAGAGCTCCCGCCCCGCGGGGAGGAAGCCCCCCCTCGAACCGCAGCAGCAGCTCGCCGCAGAGGCAGACGAGGGCGAGCGAGTGGGCGGGGTGCCCCTCGACCCGGTGGAAGGGCGGCACGTCGGCGCGGACCACGGAGCCCGGCCCCACCCGGACCCCGCGGGCGGGCTACGCATCCGGTGCCACGATCGCCGCCGGGTGGATCTCCGCCCGACCGAGCCGGTCCGAACCCGGCCGACCGGGCCCGCTCATGCCTGCCCTCCTCCGGCGAAGGCCTCAGTGGACACCGGGGGTCACGACGAGGGTGGCCGGATCCACGCCGAGGTCCCGCAGCACCCGGGCCCACATCTGCTCCGGCTCCACGTCGAAGACGATCTCGCGGGTGGCCGGGGCCACCAGCCAGGCTCCGGCGGCGAGCTCCCCTTCGAGCTGTCCGGGAGCCCAGCCCGCGTAGCCGAGGAAGAGCCGCACGTCGGGAACGGGGCGTTCCACGAGGTCGCGGAGCACCTCGATGGATCCGGCACAGAAGACGCCGGGCAGCACCCGGGTCACGCCCTCGCGGCCCTCGGGACCGCCTTCGCCG
Organism: Myxococcales bacterium; assembly: GCA_026989995.1. Taxonomy (GTDB): domain Bacteria; phylum Myxococcota_A; class UBA9160; order UBA9160; family JALSIO01; genus JALSIO01. The sequence goes on along the minus strand of JALSIO010000591.1, from coordinate 8,385 downwards.
AAGAGGACCCATCCGGTCTGCGGCTGCACCGGCCCGCCGATCCCGACCTCGGCCTCCGAATCGCCGCGCCACTCGAGCCCCAGGCTGGCGCACAGCTCGGCGGCCCGGATCTCCGCCTCGCGGTTGAGTACGAGGCCGAAGGTGCCATCCTCGTCGTGGTGGACGAGCAGCACCACGCTCCGGACGAAGTTCGGGTCCTGGAGCTGGGGCATGGAGACGAGGAGCGACGGGGCGAGGGATCGATCCGAGTCCACGCCGCGAGGGTAGCAGCGCGGTCGGTTCCGGGATCCGCGGGGGGCGCCGGGCCCCAAGGACGTGCTCGTCGCCCGCACGCCGAGGGGGCGGATCGCCGAAGGGGGCGGGGTGGAGGGCGATGCCGGAAAGAGGGATCCGGCGCGGATGCTCCCGGCGGGGGTGCTCTTCGCGGTGGCCGCGGGAGCCCTGCTGGCCGGCTCTGCCTCCGGCCCGGCGGCGGACCTCGGCGCGCTCTCCCGCCTGGCGCTCGCGAGCTCCGCCGCCTTCGCCTGCCTCGCCCTCGCCCTCGCGCTCCCCGGCCGGCGCTCCGTGGCCGAGGCCCTCGGGCTCCGGCGCTCCCGGCTGCGTCGGGGCGCCACCGTCCTCGCGGCGGCCGGCCTGTGCCTGCTCAGCCTCTCGCTCGACCGGCTGGTGGACCTGGCCGGCTGGACGGACGCCTCGGCACTCGGGCGGATCGGCCGGCTCGTCGCCGCGGCCACGCCGAGACAGCGCGTGCTGGCCCTCGTCGGTCTGGCCCTTGCCCCGGCGGTGGCCGAAGAGCTCCTCTTCCGAGGGGCACTGCAGCGCGCGCTCCTCCTCCGGATGCCGCCCGCGGCCGCGATCGGCATCTCCGCGCTCGCCTTCGGGCTCGCGCACCTCGACCCGGTCTACGTCCTGGCGGCCACGGCCCTCGGCCTCTACCTCGGCGTGCTCGCCTGGCGCGCGGACAGCATCCGTCCAGCGGTGATCTGCCACCTGGTCAACAACACGGTGGCGGTCCTGTTCGCCGGCCCCGCAGCCGAGCGCCTCGAGCCGCCTGCCGGCCTGCTGCCCCTGGTGCTCCTGCTCTCGGCGGGTCTCCTGGCGGCCGCCTGCCGCCGCCCGGACCCGGTGCTGCCGGCTGGCGACCGGGCCGGTGAACCGGAGCCCGACCCCCGATCAGACCGGTAGCCCCCGGGGGCCATCAAGGCCCGGCCCCCATGCGCCGAACCGGAGGAAGGCCAACGGGGAGGCACCATGGGCGAATCCCAACCCTCCGTCCTGCTGGTGGACGACGGGGAGCTCGCGGACGTGCGGGAGCTCCTCGAGGAGCTCGGAGCCGATTTCGTGCACCTCCGCGGCGGCCAGATCCCGGAGACCCTCGTGCCGCCGCGGGACATGGTGGTCACCTCGCCGCGCCGCGCGGCCGACGTCGCGGCCCGCGGCGGCACGGCCGCCGAGCTGCTCGGCGGCCCCCTCGGCATCGTCGTGGTGGAGGAGGACTCCCCAGCCCTCCGCCGGATGCTGCGCGGGGGCGGCTACGACTACCTGGTCCGCCGCCCCGTACGGCGCGAGGTCCTCCGCCTGCTGCTCCTCCGGGCGCTCTACCGGGGGCCCGAGCGCCGCCGCGCGCTGCGCGTTCCGCGCCGGGGCGATGCAACCCTCGTGATCGGCCTCAAGCGGATCGGGGCGCAGCTGGCGGACCTGTCCCGCAGTGGCTGCCGCCTGCTGCTCGACCGGCACCTCGAGATCGGAACCGGGGTGGAGCTCGAGCTTCCCACGGGCGAGGCCGGCCGGCCTCCGCTGCGGCTCCCCGCGCGGGTCGCCCGCTCGGAACGCAGCACCCGGGATGGCGAGCCGACCCACGTGGCCGGCCTGCACTTCGCCCGGTTGGAGCCCGACGTCGCCGCACGTTTCGAGTCCCTCCTCTCCGAGGCGGGCGCCGGTCCCATCGAGCCCTTCGCGGAGGGACGCGCTGCCGGCACGGCCCGGGTGCCCCGCGAGCAGCGGGCCGAACCGCGCAGGCGCTTCGAGGGGCCGATCACCGAACTCGCGAGCGAAGCCGGACGCGTTCTCCTCGGCCGGGACCTCAGCACCCGGGGCATGCGGGTGGAGCCGCGGCGCGACCTCCGCGTGGGGGACCGTCTCCGGCTCGCACTCCACGCCGATCCGGGCGGTGAGCCCCTTGTCGTCGACGCCGTGGTGAGCCGCGACGACGGGCCGCGGGGGCTGGCCCTGCACTTCGAGCCCCTCTCCGCCGACGTGGCCCGCCGGCTCGAGACGGTGATCGCGGACCTCCCCACGGTCGAGACGCTCGTCGACGGCGAGGCCGCCTCCCTTGGCGCAGTGCTCTCCGAGGTGCTCCCCGACCGGGCCTGAGCCAGCCGCCACCCCCCCTGCCCCGGCGGCCGGGATCGGGTAGCCTGCGGCGCCATGGCGAGATCCAAGAGCAAGAAGAAACGCAAGCAGCACTTCCGCGACGTCCGCTTCAAGCGCCGCAAGAAGCGCCGGCGACAGGCCGAGCGCGGCGAGGGCTGACCCCGGGCGCGCCCGCGTCAGCGCGCCGCGGGGTGGAGCGGGCCGGCGACGGGCACGCCCCCGGTGCCGGGACCGGAGGACGCCGTTCGCGGGGCCGGCGTGCCGAGGAGCGCCTCGGCCCGGGACGCGTCGCACTGCCTGCGGTGGCAGAAGATCGCCTCGAGGACGCTGGCGGCGACCTGCGAGGCATTTCGCCACCAGAGATCCCCCTGCACCAGGACCACCGCGAGGGCGACCCGGGGCTCCCCGGCCGGGGCGACTCCTGCGAACCACTCGTAGCGCCCGTCGGGGTTGCGGCCCGAGAGGCTCCCGGTCTTTCCAGCGACGCGGATCGCCCCGAGCAGGGGGCGCCCCCGGCGGTCCCGGAACGCGCGCCGCGCCGTACCCTTCCGGGTGGTCGCCGTGAGCATCTCCCGAAGCTCGAGCGCGAGCGCCGCGGTCATGACGCGCGCCTCGGGACCACGGGGCGGAAGGGAGAGCTCGAGGCCCCGGGCGTCCACCACGCGATCCACCCAGAAGGGGCGCACGAGCTGGCCGTCGGCGAGGGTCGCGGCCAGCCGCACGGCGTGCAGCGGCGTGATCCGGCAGCCGGCGAGCCCGCAGCCGAGCCGGCCGAGGTCGAGCTCGTCGCGGACGGGCCGGGTCTCGCCCGGGGGATGACCCGGTGCCGGGGTCTCGAGCAGCCCGAAGCGGGCGATGGTGCCGAGCAGGGCCTCGGCCCCCACCCCCCGGACGGCGATGCGCGCGAGGCACTGGTTGTTGGAGCTCGCGAGCGCGGTCTCGAAGCTCACCTCGCGGCCCATCGGGGGCTCGCGGAGCCGGGCGCGGGTGAGCCGGTAGGGGCTCCCGGCGAAGCGGCAGGGGCGGCGGACGAGCTCCGGCGCGTAGTGCATCGCAGCCGCAGCGGTCACCACCTTCATGAGGGAGGCGGCGGGATAGGTCCGGTCGGGCGGAAAGCGATCCGGGGCCGTGGAGATGTAGGCGTGGATGCGACCCGAGGCCGGGTCCATGACCACCACGTGGCCGAGTTCCACCCGCGCCCGCTCCAGGATGCGCAGCACCCGTCGGCTGAGCTCGGGCGAGACCGTGTACTCCACGCGAAGGGGTGGCGTGATGGCCTCGGGCGGGGCTCCCGAGGGTTCGACCCATCGGACGAGGCGGGCCGGCATCTGCGGCGAGGAGGCGGTCCGGGCGCCGGCTGCCCGGACCCCGTCCCGCTCGAGGGGCCCTTCGCGCCGCAGGGTCTCGCGGACGAGGTCGTCGAAGCCGGCCGCGTCGAGGGGGGGGAGCGCGAGCGCGGCCGGGGGGGCCTCCGGGGCCAGCACGCCCTCGGGCGGGGCGCTCCGGATCTCCTCGGGCGGGGCCTCCGGGGCCGGGGGCGGGGGCAGGAGCGAGCGCACCACCGCACCCGCGGCGGCACCCATCGCAAATCCGACCACCGCGACGAGCAGACGACGTCCTCGCGCGCGCAAGGGAGCGCTCCTCTTCGGGGGGTGGGTACTGCCCGTCCGGGCGGGCGCGCCCGGGCTGGCGGGGCCGCCTAGAGGGCCACCACCTCGGTCACCTCGGGAATCTCCTCGCGGAGGCGCGCCTCGATCCCGAACTTGAGGGTGGCCGTCGAGCTCGGACACCCCGCGCAGGCGCCCTCGAGGTGGACCTCGACCACGCCGTCGCGGAAGCCGACGAAGCTCACGTCGCCACCGTCCATGGCCACCGCCGGGCGGATCTCCTCTTCGAGGATCTCACGGATGCGGGCCTCGACCTCCCCCTCGCCCTCGCGGCGGGGGGGCTCGTAGTCCTCGGAGAGGGCGGGCTCCCCGGACGCGGCGTGGGCCTTGAGGGCATCCACGATGTCCTGGGCGATGGACATCCAATCCACCTCGGGCCGCTTGGTCACGGTCACGAAGTTGGATCCGAGGAAGACGCGGACCACGCCCTCGATCCCGAAGAGCCGGGCCGCGAGGGGGGAGACCGAAGGATCCGGGGCCGCATCGAAGGAGGCGCTCCGGCCCCGAGGAAGCAGGGGCTCTCCGAGCACCCATTTGATGCTGTCCGGGTTGGGGGTGCGCTCGGCGTGCATCCGGAAGCCCAGGCTCATGGCCACCTCCCGCCACGGACCGCTCCCACGGCGGCCGCCCTCCGAGGGTAGGGGGCGCGCGCGGGCGCGCCAAGCGCGGCCGCCGGTGGCCTCAGCCCGGCGACCCGAAGAGCCGCGGCTCGACATCCTCGAGGGTCGCCACCTCGTGGCCGTGGGCGCGGGCGAGCTCGGCCTCGCGGCTCGTGTTGTAGCCCCAGCCCGCGAGCACGCATCGCACGCCGAGGGGGGCGACGCAGTCGAGGTGGTGGACCTTGTCGTCCACGAAGGTCATGGCCTCGAAGGGGATCCGGAGCCGGTCTGCGAGGTGGCGCAGGTGCAGATCCTTGGTCACCCCCGTCTCCTTGTCGAGCCGGAGGTCCGCGGGAAAGAGCTCGGCGATCCCGTAGTGATCGAGCAGGCGACCCACCGAGTGGCGGTCCTTGGCCGTGGCGATGGCCAGGATCCTCTCGGAGCCGCGCCGCCGGAGCAGATCCACCACCTCCGGATAGGGCCGGAGCAGGGCGAGCCACCGCCCGCGGTCCTCCTGTTCGAGCCGGCGGCGCTCCTCGTAGAATCGCCGGTGGAAGGCCTGGAGCGTCTCCTCGGGAAGCCCCGCCTTGAAAGCGTCGTAGGTGGCCTGGTCCTCGATCGGGACGCCGAGGGCGATGGCCCGAAGCGCGGCGCCGTAGTCCTCGGCGCGGTTGCCAAAGGGCATCAGCCGCACGAACTCGCGAGCAAGCGCTTCCTCGGAGCAGGGCAGGGGAAGATCCGGAAAGAGGCGCTCGTGGGTGCGGCGGGCGACGAGCAGCGCCTCGGGCGCGCTCTGCGCGATCACGCCGTCGAAGTCGAGGACGAGCACCCGGCCATCGGGCGGATGGGCCGCAGCCATGCGGGGCGCAGGGTAGGAGCCGGCCCGGGCTCGCGCCAGCTTCCGGTGGCGCGGGGCCGCCCGGATGCCACGCTATGCTGCTCCCCCGTGGCTCCCCGATGGATGAAGAGCTGGCGGCACGTGGTCCCGTGGGTGGTCTCGGCCGCGCTGCTCGCCTACGTCTTCGGCTTTGCCACCGACTGGGCCGCCCTCGTCGGGGCCATGCGGCACGCGGACGTGCCCCTCTTCCTCGCCGTCACCGCGGCCGACCGGCTCGCGTTCTTCGGAGTCTGGACCTGGCTTCAGGCCCTCGCGGTGCGCAAGTTCGTGCGGGAGGTCTCGTTCCGTGAGGTCTTCGCCATCCGCGGCGGCTCGGAGCTCCTGCGGGCGGTGAGCAACCCGCTCTCCGATGCGGCCTTCTTCGTGGGTCTGGCCCGGCTCACCGGCGGGCGGATGGACGCCGTGCTCGGCGCAGCCCTGATTCCGGGCGTGATCCATTTCGCGGTGATGGTGCTCCAGCTCACCATCGCGCTGCCGCTTCTGCCCGGTGGCCTCGAGGCCAACCCCGACGTGGCGCTCACCGCGGGCGTGAGCTGGGCGATCGTCGCCGCGGCGGCCGGCGCGGCGGTCCTGGCACCGCGCTTCCGCCTGCCCGCGGGTGGCCGCGTCCGCCGATTTCTCGGCCGCATCCCGCCCCGGCGCCTGCTGCCCTACGTGGCCTGCTTCGCGCTGCTGGCGGTCTTCGACGTCACCATCCAGTGGCTCGCGAGCCGGGCCTTCGGCGTGCCCATCCCCTGGCTCTCCCTGCTCGCGCGGATCCCCATCCTCTACCTGGCGCTCACCATCCCGTCCTTCGCCAACTACGGAACCCGCGAGCTCGCGTGGGCCGGGCTTTTCGCCGACCACGCGCCAAGGGACACGCTGATCGCCTACGCCTTCGCGACCAACACCCTCTTCCTGCTGCTCAACGTGGTCATCGGCGTGCTCTTCCTGCCCCGGGCGCTCGAGCTGCTCCGGACGGTCCGGGAGGCCCGCGCAGCCGGCGAGCCGGTGCCCGAACCACTGCTCCACGACGCACTCGAGGGATGAGAGCCGCCCGGAGATGTCAGTCCGGGACGACGAAGCGCGCGGCGCCGTGGAGCGCCTGCTCGGCGCCCCGCACCAGGGCGAGAAGCACCTCCGCGGCCGGGTGGATGTCCTGGATCATGCCGATCCCCTGCCCCGCGAAACCGGGCGCGACGTCCCCGCGCTCCGCGCGATGCGCGGCGGCGAGCACCGGCATCGCCACCATGGGCTGGAAGGGCATGGGAAGGGGCTCGAGGCCCGACTCGGCCACGGCCTCACACCACCGGTTGCGGACGAGGCGGGCCGGCTTCCCGGTGACCGCACGGGAGACCACCGTATCCTCCTCGCGCGCCTCGACGAGGACCTTCTTCTGGAACTCGCGGATTCCGGCCTCCGGCGTGGCCAGGAAGGCGGACCCGACCCACGCGCCCTCGGCACCGAGGGTGAGCGCCGCCGCCACGCCGCGCCCGTCTGCGATGCCCCCGGCCCCGAGCACCGGAATGCCGCCCGCCGCGTCCACCACCTGCGGGATGAGCGCGAGCGTCCCGATGGGCGCGTTGTGGCCGCCCCCGTCGTGCCCCTGCGCCACGATCACATCCACTCCGGCCTCGGCCACCTGCCGCGCGTGGCGCACCGTTCCCACCACCGAGATCACCCGGGTTCCGTTCCGATGCAGCCGCTCGATCCAGGGGCCGGGGTTGCCGAGACCGGCGGCGTAGACGGGAACCCGCTCCTCGATCACGACCTCCATCTGGGCCTCGAAGAACTCGGGGGTGAACACCGGAGGCCCGTCGCGATCGCGCGCGTCGAGGCCCGCGTCCCGGAGGAGCTCGTCCATCGGAGGAAGCTCGAGCCCCTCCCGCTCCATGAACTCCCGCGCGAAGCGCTGCCACTCGGGCATCCGCTCCTGCGGGGGCCGGCCGCCGGAGCGCTCGTAGGCGCGACGCCGGACCGAGGCGGGAAGCAGTGTGTCCACGCCGAAGGGCCGGTCGGTGAGCTGCCGGGTCTCCTCGATCCAGGCCCGCAGCTGCCGGGGGCCGCACGACGCGGCGCCGAGCACCCCGAGGCCGCCGGCGTTCGAGACCGCCGCCACGAGCTCCGGTGTGCTCGCCCCGCCCATGCCCGCGAGCACGATGGGGTGCTCGATCCCGAAGAGCTCACAGATTCGGGTCCGAAGCGCCACTGCCGCCCTCCTCCTCGACGCGGGCCGCCGCGCCCGGATCAGTCCGCGAGCCGGAAGCGGTTCGGCGCCTCCCCGTGGCCGGGCTCCACCCGACCGACGAGGCCCACCCCCTCCTCCCGGATCAGGCGTAGGACCGGGAAGCTCGCCGCCTCGGCCACGGCCAGGCTCCGCGCCCCGTCCTGCAGCCGGATCACGAAGACGGCGTGCACGGGCCGATTGGCCCGGTCGAAGATCACGGTGTAGCTCTCCACCCGGGCCGGCCCGGAGGGCCGCTCCACGAGGGGCGGCCCCTCTCGCTCGGCGGGCGCGAGCCCCACCTCGCTGCCACGTCCGTCCGCCGCGCGGAGCCCCTCCGGATCGCTTCCGAGGACGCAGATCGCGTGCTTGGCGGCGCACATGCCGAGGCCCGAGACCCAGCCGACACCGGCGCTGCCGCGGAGGACGGCGGTCATGTTGCAAAGGGCATGCGTGGTGTAGTTGTTCCCCGGACCCCCGTGGTGCGCCAGCCCGCCGGTGGTGGTGAATCCGCGCGGATCCTCCACGTCCAGGCCGAGGGCGCCCAGGGCGAGCTCGACCGCCGAGGGAAAGCAGCTGTAGAGGTCGAAGCGGTCCACGCGATCGGCGCTGACGCCTGCGTGCTTGCAGGCGGCCTCGGCCGCC
>JALSIO010000590.1 GCA_026989995.1 Myxococcales bacterium | reverse complement strand
CCGGAGCCCGCCGCATCGTCTCGTTGGTTCCGAGCCTAACCGAGTCGCTGTTCGCGCTCGGGCTCGGCGACCGGGTGGTCGGAGTCACCGACTACTGCCTGCACCCGGAAGAGGGGCTCCGCGGACTCCCGCGGCTCGGCGGAACGAAGAACCCGGATCTCGGCGCCATCCGGGCGCTTCGTCCGGACCTGGTGATCGCGAATCGCGAGGAGAACACGGAGCGATCGGTCCGGGAGCTCCGGCGTGCGGGGATCGCCGTGCACGTGACCGATGTGCGCAGCGTGCGGGGCGCGCTCGCCACCCTCGGCGAGCTCTGCGCCCTCGGGGTCTCCGACGAGGCCCGCGCGCGCGTGCTCGGTCCCCTGGAGCGCGCCGTGGCGCGTGCGGAGGCCCGGCAGCACCCCTCGCCTCCCCGGTTCTTCTGCCCCATCTGGCGAGATCCGTGGATGGTGGTGGGGGCCGACACCTATGCCTCGGATCTCCTCACCCTCGCGGGCGGTCGAAACGCCTTTGCCGGCCGACGCGATCGCCGGTATCCCGTGGTCACATTGGGCGAGGTGATGGAGGCGGCTCCGGACGTCGTGGTGCTGCCCGACGAGCCCTATCCCTTCGCCGACACGGACGCCGCAGAGTTCGCGGCCCTCGACCTGCCCGCCGCCCGCCACCACCGCATCCACCGGGTGGACGGCACCCTGCTCACCTGGTACGGGCCGCGTCTCGCCGCGGCGCTCGAGACCTTCCGGCAGCTATTCGCCCCGAAACCCCTGCGGTGACGTCCCCTCGGGCCGCGTGATAGCGTAGGGACGGCGAGGGAGGGGTGGATGGCCGAGCGAGGCGGCACGAGGCCGATGTGTGCACGCCCGGCCCGGTGCGGGCGCCGGGCCGTCGCCTGCGCGGGGGTGGTGCTCGTGGCCTTCCTGCTCGCCGGGGACTCGGCCCGGGCCGTGCGCCTGGTCGACGCGCGCATGGGCGTCCACCCCGGATTCACCCGCGTGGTGCTCGAGCTCGACCAGCCCGCGGAGGCGCGGATCGAGGAGCTCTCCCTCCCGGACGGCGGGACGGAGCTGCGGGTCGAACTCGAGGCGGCTTCGGGCGCCCGGGTCCTCAAGATACCCAACCGATGGGTCGACAGCGTTCGGGTCCTTCCCGAGCCGGAGCACGGCCGCGTGATGGTGCGGATCCTGCTGCGGCCCGGGGGGCACACCGTGCGCCGCGAGGTGCTCGACGCCCCACCCCGCCTGGTATTCGACGTGGGTGGGCCGGCTCCGCCGTCGCGGCCGGCACCGCCCGCCGGGGAAGAGGCGGAAGTGGGCGCGCGCGCCGCTGCCTCCGCGCGGGCACCCGGCCCGCCCGCTGTCCGGTCCACCGAGGAGGAGGAGGTCCTGGGGACGGGGGAGTCCACCGCCGGCATGGTGTCTCCATCCGCGGAGTCGGCGGGCGGCCCGCGGGACGCGCCGCCCGCCCCGGCGGCACCGCCCGGGGCGGTGGTGGGATCCCCAGCAGGCCGACGGGTTTCGCAGGCCGGCCACGCGGTGCCCGCCCCCGCGGAGGAGCCCGGGCCGGTCGCGCCAGCGGTCGAACCGGGGGCCGAACCGGGCGTTCTGGAGGGCACCGGCGATGCGACCGAGGCACCCGCGCCGTCCCCGGCCACAGGCCGCGAGGTGGCCCCGGCCACCACCCCTGGATCCACGGCGCCGGAGGTTCCCGACGGAGCGGCGGCCCCTGGCGACAAGGAAACGGCGAAGGAGGCGGCTCCCCCGACCGGCCGGGTCCCCGGGTCCGGGCCGGAGCCCGCGGTGGAGCCGCATCCGACCCCGGAGCCGGCGCCGCCCGCCGGGTGGGCCTCCGAGGACCTCCCCCTGCTCCTCCTCCTGCTCGCGATCGCCGTCCTCGTCGTGGCGGGCTTCGTCCGGGCCCGGGCCCGGGCCCGGGCGCGCAGCGGGGCCCGCCCCGCCCGTGCCGAGGCCCCGCCGACCGCGGACGCGGGTGCAGGGGCCCGGCCGGTGGCCGCG
>JALSIO010000589.1 GCA_026989995.1 Myxococcales bacterium | reverse complement strand
CCCATACACTGACGGCCACCACCAGGCCCGTCCCCGCCAGCACGAGCCATGCCCGGGGATCGCCGAAGGAGGTGATCAGCGGAATCTGGTCGAAGGAGTAGTCGTAGGAGAGCCGCAGCGGGAAGAAGAGCAGGCCGAGGTATCGCAGGGCCACCTGGAGCGCGTTCAGCGTCCGCCAGGGCGGATCCAGGACCACCAGGGGGTTGTCGAGCCGGAAGAGCGGCGGGAGGACCAGCCCGCCGAGGGCGTAGATCCGCAGCCCCAGGTAGAGCGCGACCGCGAGCCCGAACAGGGCATAGCCCCGTCCGTACCGGGCGAGGACCTCGCGCACCCGGCCGACCAGGCCGGTCTCGGGGGAGGTCCGCCAGAGGAGGTCGTGGAGCGCCAGGACCCCGATCAGCGTGACGGCCGTCTCCTTGCAGAGCAGGGCCACGAAGAAGAGCCCCAGGCTCGCCGCCATGAGGCGCCGGGCCCGCGGGCCAGCGGCCTCGCGGCTGCGAAGCCAGGCCAGGAACGAGCCCAGGGTGAAAAGCGCCATCAGCAGCTCGGCCCGCCCCACCACGTTGGCGACCGCCTCGGTGTGCACCGCATGCACGGCGAAGAGCAGCGTACCGGCCACGGCTGGGGCGGGGTCGTCGGAGACCCGGAGCATCACCCCCAGCACCAGCACCGAGACCACCGCGTGCAGCAACACGTTGACGGCGTGAAAGCCGAGCGGCTCCGGGCCGGTCAGCTCGCGGTTCAGCAGGTAGCTCGCCATCACCACGGGGCGGTAGAGCCCGCTCCGGAGGTCGGGCGCCCAGTAGTCCGCGAGGAACAGGATGGGCAGGTTCCGGAGATCGCGGACGAGCGGGTTCTTCTCGACGAGCGGCCGGTCGTCGAGCACGAAGTCGTTCCCGAGGGTGTTCAGGTACACCCCACCGGCGACGGCGAAGACGAGGAGGCCGAGAAGGCGACGCGTCCTGGTGGTCAAGGGCCGAACCCGCTCCCACTACCCCGCTGGGTTGGCGCCGGGCTAGAACCCCCGCCTCAGGCCGATGCTCGAGGCCGCGGCCGGAGTGCGGGTCACCCCGCGCAACTGGGCCCCTCCTCCCAGGATGTTTCCGTTCGGACTTCGGAAGGTCGTGGTTCGGGTCGTGGCTGGCGCGCGAACCCCAAGGGGTCCGACCGGACGCCGGACCGCATCCACCGATGGCCGTCGCAACGAGGCACCGACCGGCCCGCCGAAGGAGGTGCCGGATACCGTATCCTGCACCTCGCCACGGAACTCGCCCACCCGCGTACCCCGAAGCGCTCCCACCGTGGTGCTGACCGTTTCGGCGAAGGTCTCCTGGGTGCCCTGCTGCAGCACCGCCAAGGCGCGCAGGTTGACCCCCCGCCCGTAGATCCCCTCGAGCTCGTCCTCGGGGAGGGATTCCCCTGGGATCAATGCCGCGAGCAGCTCTTCGCCGGAGGCGGAATCCTCTTCCGCCCCCGCGCGCGGCGCCAGAGGCCCGGAACACACAGCGAGCAGAAGACCGACGAGGAGCCCCCAGCGGTTCACCTGCAGGAAGCGGGCATCGCGCATCGGTCGCCCGCCGTGCCGGATGTGGCTCGCCATGGGTCCTCCCTGCGCGACCGGATTCCGCGGTCCCTCCATCAGGGACCGAAGAGCTGGTTCACGCCGTCGGCGCTTCCGCTGTTGGTGATGGACAGGCTCGATCCGGACACGCCGTCGACCACCACCGAGTTGATCAGCACCGTGATGCTCACGTAGTTCAGCACGGAGTTGCCGTCGCCCGCAATGGTCGAGATCTGCGGGATGCCCGCGTTGCCGGTGATCACGTTGTTGTTGGTCTGGGTCGAGTTGTCGACCGAGGCGTCATTGATCTGAAGGTCCGTCAGGTTGGCCAGCGCCCCCGGGTCCACGACCACGTTGATCTCGATCCCCTTGCCGTAGATCCCCGCCATCTCCTCGTCCGAGAGCGGGGTCCCGGGGATCAGACCCTCGAAGAGCTCGAGGTCGCCGGCCAGG
>JALSIO010000588.1 GCA_026989995.1 Myxococcales bacterium | reverse complement strand
CTCCGCCTGCGCCCGGCACCGGCCGCCCGCGAGGATACGCCAGGCCGCTTCGCCGTGTCCACCCCGTGCTCCGGGAAGAGCCGGGCGCCGCGGCGACGCGGTGGGGAAGGACCCGATCCTTGGGGGAGGCGCGCCGCCGGGGCGACCCGCGCCGCGGAGCCAGGAGGGGTGGTACTGGGAGCCGGCAGTCGCCGCGTTCGCCCCGGCTGCGGGTCCTGGTAGAATCGCGGCCCGCCCCGGCTGCGGGAGGCTGCCCGAGCCGCCGGCCGCGGTCGGGCAGGGCGCCGGCCGGTGCCGCGGCCGGCGCCGCGGCAGGGGCGCCGCCCGGAGGAAGCGCGCGGCCGCGGCAGGCGATGCCCGGAAGGAGGGGCGCGTCCGCCGGGCCCGTGGAAGACGCGACCCGACGGGAAGAGAGTAACGGGAACACGAGGGAGAACGGGAACCGGGATGGGAACCGCCCCGATCCGCGTCGGTTTCATCGGGCTCGGCAACCAGGGGCGCCCGATCGCGGCCCACCTCGCCCCCGCCGGATTCGAGACCGCGGTCTACGACATCGATCCCGCGGCGGTGGAGGAGGTCGCGGGCACCGGCGCCCGGGCGGCCACCTCGCCCCGCGAGGTGGGAGAGCGCTCGGACGTGGTCGGCATCTGCGTGCCCGAGGACGAGCACGTGCGCTCGGTGGTGCTCGGCGAGGCGGGGTTGCTGGAGGGCCTCCGGCCGGGCTCGGTGATCGCGATCCACAGCACGATCCTCCCGCGCACGGCGGAGGAGCTCGGCGCCGCGGCCGCCCGGCACGGCGTTCTCGTCCTCGACGCCTGCGTGACCGGCGGCGCCGCCCGGGCGCAGCAGAAGCAGCTCACCTACCTCGTGGGCGGCGAGGCGGAGGCGCTCGAGAAGGCGCGCCCGATGCTCGAGGTCAGCTCGGTCAAGGTCATCCACGCCGGGCCGCTCGGGGCGGGTGCCAAGCTCAAGCTCTGCATCAACCTGATCACCTACATCCAGTGGGCCGCGGCCTTCGAGTCCTTCCACCTCGCGCGGGCCATCGGGCTTCCGCAGGAGGTGCTCGAGGAGGCCGGGCAGTCGAACGGGCAGCTCACCCCGCTGATGGTGGCCTTCCTCGCCCTGCACAAGGCGCCCGAGGAGGCCCGCCGAAGCGAGGCCATGCAGAAGAACCTGCGCGGCTTCCTGCACGTGGCCGAGAAGGACCTGGCCTGGGCACTCCAGCTCGCCCGGGAGGCGGAGGTCGCGCTTCCGGTGGGTGCGCTGGTCTCCCAACTGCTCGCGCGGATCTACGGCGTGGAGGACCCGGGGCGGCGGTAGGGGTTCCCCGAGCGGTGCCGGGCCACGCCCCCGGGGCGGGAGCGGTCCCGCGGGGTGGTCGGGGCGTCCCGGTGGCCCCGGGCGCGCGTGGAGGGAGGGGAGCGCATGCGCGTGCTCGTGACCGGCGCCACCGGCTTCGTGGGCTTCCACACGGCCGTGTCGCTTCGCCGCGCCGGCCACGAGGTGCGCGCGCTCGTGCGCAGTCCGGAGAAGGGCGACCGCGTGCTCGCCCCGGCGGGCCTCGGGAAGGACGCCCTCGCCGTCGGAGACATGACCGACGAGTCCGCCGTGCGCGAGGCCCTGCGCGGTTGCGACGCGGTGGTGCACGCCGCCGCCTCGGTCTCGGTCACGCGCCCGGGGGCGGGCGACGCCTTTCGGGAGAACGTCGCCGGGGCGCGGGCGGTGCTCGGCGGCGCGGCCGAGGCGGGCCTGCCGCGGATCCTCTTCGTCTCGAGCCTGCAGGCCGTCTACGACCCGCGCCGGGGCGTGCCTCCGCCGGAGCTCCCCCCGGTGGAGGTGCGAACCCGCTACGGGCGCTCCAAGGCCGAGTCGGAGCGCTTCGCCCGGGAGCTGCAGGGGAGGGGCGCGCCGCTGGCCATCGTCTACCCGAGCGGCGTCATCGGCCCGGACGATCCGGGGCTCTCGGAGTCGGTCCGGGCCTACCGGGGCTTCCTTCGGGCCGTGATCCTCGCGGGGG
>JALSIO010000587.1 GCA_026989995.1 Myxococcales bacterium | reverse complement strand
TACCTACCCCCTGTCGTGCCTGTCGCACGCGTACCGCGACGCGGAGTGAGGCCAGACCGCCCGGCCCGCCCCGACGCGTCGCGGCAGCGTGCTGTGGTGGCGCATACAGCGAGCCGCCCCGGTCCAGGGGCGGCGGAGACACGAGTGATCTCGTAGCACAGTATACACTCCCGCCAGCCGTTACACCCCGGCGCGCGGGCCCATCAGCGCCCGGGCGTAGAGGTCGCGCGCCTTGAGCTCGATCTCAAGGCGTTCCATCGCCTCGATGTACACCCGCCGCCGCTCGTGGCGGCGGAGCTCAGACGTGATGCTGGCCTGGGAATCGCGCAGGTTTTTGAGCTCGGCCCTGAGGGCGCCGAGGCGCCCGGTGTTGCGCTCGCGTTCAGCCTCCCTGATCGCGAGCATCGTCCTCGCGATCCGCGCGTCGTTTCCCTCCCTGGAGAGCCAGAGGCTCCACCGATGGAGGATCGCGTCGCGGTGATCCTGGCGAAGCGCCTCGAGGGCAGCACCGACGTCGCAGAGCGTCGCCACGAGCCGGGAGAAATCGGCCCGGCCCGAGCGGCTGGCGCGCGGGTCGCGGCCGAGCGGGCTTATCACCGGCCAGTCGGCGCGCAGGTGGAAGTACACCGCGAGCAGATGTTCCACCGGCCTCACTGCACCGTCTCCTTCCGCACCGCAGCGCGCCGCGCCCTGGCACCACCGCCGGACGCCACAGCGAGTAGGATCCCCGTCCCAGCCGCGGTGAGCAGCGGCCGCAGCGCGACCAGCACCGCGACAGTTACGAGCCCTGCGCCGATCCCGATCCCGGCGACGATCCCAATCCAGAACATCACCGCGCCTCCATCCGCGCCCACTCCGGCAGCTCGAGCTCGAGCCACCCGCGGCCGACCCTCGTGCGGACGAGCTCCCGAGGCCTGAAGACCTGGCGCTCACGCGGCAGCCAGCGAGAGGCTGCCAGCGTGATGACCGCCTTGCCGCTGCGCCGACCTGACGGCGCGACGCGGAACCCGACGTGCTTGTGGCGCGCTCGGCGGATGATGCAGACGCTCCATCGGCGCCCGACATCGACCCGCTCGCCTACGCGCAGCCCGGCATCCTGCAGCAAGGTGAACGGCACGTAGATCCGGATCGTGAAGTTCCCGCGGTTGAAGTAGCACCCGACCGCTGCGAATCGCGCCTCCCGCCAGTCGACCGGCGGGGCCTCCCATGCGATCTCGCCGTTCATCGTTCCTCCTCGGGAGTGCGCGCATCAGCGCGCAGGTCATGAAAACTCCCCTTCTCGTGATACTCCCCGCGTCGCGGCGCCGGACGATGCCCGCTGAGCACCAGCTCGAGCTCGTACAGCGCCCAGCGGATCGCCTCGATCGGATCGAGGTCCGCACGGGCCGGTTGCCCGCAGACCGGGCACGGTCTCGTCACGTCGGCACGCACCGCTCCCCCTCCTTGAGCCACGCCTCGAACCGAGGCCAGGGTCCGCGCTCGGCCTCCCAGCCGTACCGGGCCGAGCAGTCCTCGAGGTAGTCGTCCCACCGCGGGTGATCCTCGAACCGCTCTCGATCCTCGGGAGCGAACCCCCACCGCGGCTGGCGCTCCGCGCCGACGTGCGGGTCCACCCCGCCCCTGCCGGGCGACGCGCGCGGCTGCCCACGTCCACGGTTCTGCGCGCGCTCGAGCCACGCGAACAGGAACCGCGCCATCCCGCGGGCGGTCTTCTGGCGCGCCGGGTTGTCGCGGAGCCACTGCCGCGCCTTGCGAAGCTCAGCCTCCACGTCCAGGTCGGGGAACGTCTCGCACCACTCCATGAGCTTCGACGCACGCACGCCCCAGGTCCCGGGCTCCCCGCGGATCGGGAAGCTGTTCATGACCACGGGGTCGTCCTCAGGCTGCGGTGCGGATGCGCCGGCGCCGTCCGGCGCTTCCGCACAGGAGGCTCCGTCAGGAGCCTCCCTACTCTGTTCCCTTTCCCCTTCCCTTTCCCAGGATGCACGCACGTGCGCACACGTGCGTGCACGTGCGTGGTC
>JALSIO010000586.1 GCA_026989995.1 Myxococcales bacterium | reverse complement strand
GCGGGGCTGGTGGAAGCAGCCCACCAGGTTCTTCCCCCTCGGCAGGTTCACGGCCACCTTCCCGCCCACGCTCGCGTCGACCATGGCCAGCAGCGAGGTGGGCACCTGCACGAGGGGAAGGCCGCGAAGGAAGGTGGCCGCGGCGAAGCCGGCGAGGTCGCCCACCATGCCGCCGCCCAGCGAGATGACCGCGGTGCCCCGGTCCACACCCCGGTCCAGGAAGGCCTCGTAGAGCCGCCGGAGCCAGGTGAGGCTCTTGGTCGCATCCCCGTCGGGCACCGTCACCCGGCTCGCGCGGATGCCGGCCCCGGCCAGCGAGGCGAGGAGCACCCGACCGTAGCGCCGGCCCACCGGGGGGACGGTCACCACCACCGCGCGCTCCGCCCCCGTCGCCGCCCGAACCGCGGCGCCGGCGCCGGCGAGGATGCCGTGGCCGATTCGCACCTCGTAGGCGCGGTCACCGAGCTCCACCCGGACTGCGCGCGAGCGGCTCATTCCCCCTCCGGCCGGAGCGCGCGCGCGATCTCCCGGGCCAGCTCGGCAGGCGCGAGCCCGTCGCTGTCGATCACGTGGTGGGCCCGGAGGTAGGCCGGCTCGCGCTCCGCGAGCAACGCGGCGAGCCGACGCCGGCGACCGGCCCGGTCGAGCCCCGCGAGCAGAGGCCGGTCCTCGGCCTCGCCGAGCCGGTCGAGAAGCGTCTCGAGGCCCGCGCGGAGGTAGACCACCGTCCCGGTGGCGACCACCCGCTCGGCCACCTCCGGCCGCGCCAAGGCGCCGCCGCCGAGCGCCACCACGAGGGGACGTCCCGCCAGCGACTCCACCAGATCCCGCTCGCGGGCCCGGAAGCCCGCCTCCCCTTCCCGCTCGAAGAGCTCGGGGATGCTCGCCCCCGCCTCGGCCTCGAGGGCGCGGTCGGCGTCCACGAAGGGAAGGCCGAGCGCGCGGGCCAGCTCCGGCCCCACCGCGGACTTGCCCGCGCCCATCATCCCGACCAGCCACACCGTGCGCCCCCCCGACACGGCAGGCGAGTATAGAAAGCCTCCCGAATGGATGCCGGGGCCGGCACACGTGCCGCCCCCGGCTCCCCTTCCCCTTCCGGGACCTTCGTCTAGCTGGCGGTGTCGAGGTTCTTCACCACCCGCGGCGTCACGAAGATCAAGAGCTCCTTCCGGATGTCGCGCTTCTCGGTGTTCCGGAAGGCGTGGCCGATGATCGGGATCTTCCACAGGTAGGGCACCGAGGAGCGCCGGTCGCTCTTCTGCACCACGTAGATTCCGCCGATCACCAGCGTCTGTCCGTCCTTGACGAGCGTCTCCGTCTTCGCCTGGTTCTTGGCGATCGCGGGCGACCCGGTCGGGGTCTGGACGCTGTCGTCCGGCGCATTCCGGGTGACCTCGATCTTCATGATGATGCTCTTGTCCTTGGTGATGTGGGGCGTCACCTTGAGCGAGAGCACGGCATCGATGAACTCGAGCTGGGCGTCGCCGTTCTCGAAGGTCTGGAAGGGAATCGACACGCCCTGCTCGATGGTGGCCTCCCGGTTGTCCATCGTCACCACCCGGGGGCTCGAGATCACCTTTCCCTCGCCGTTGCTCTCCGCGGCCTGGAGCAGCAGCTCGAGGTTGAAGCGCTCGTTGATCAGGAAGGCCCCGATGTCGAGCAGCCCCGTGGCCGCCTGGGTGATCGGATTCTGGACCACCACGTTGTTGCTCCCGAAGGAGTTGCCGGGGAAGAAGCGCTGCTCGTTGTGAAGCCGGAAGTCCCCGCTCCCGTTGTCCCGCCGATCCCCGGAGTTCTCGTCGAAGGGATCCACGAAGGGCTGGTAGCCGAAGCCCCACTGGCTTCCCAGCTCCTTCGAGTAATCGAGGGAGGCCTCGACGATCTTCGACTCGATCAGGACCTGCGGCGTCTGGGTGTCGATGGACTTGACCAGGGCGGTGGCCTCGTCGATCACCGACGGGATATCCTTGATGATCACCGTGTTGGTGCGCTTGTCCACGTTCACGGTGCCGCGCTCCGTCAG
>JALSIO010000585.1 GCA_026989995.1 Myxococcales bacterium | reverse complement strand
GCACGAGCTTCAACGGAGATGCGAGCCGGGCGGTGCCTGGGAGACGGCACCGGGCAGGCTCAGGACGGACTCGACGGTCCAGGTCCGCCCGATGGCCGCGCGCCGCCAGGTCTGGGTCTCCCGGACGACAGCGAGCGTCGGGCGGTCGGGTTGGAAGCCCGCGTAGACCACCTCCACCGTGGCCTCGTCCCGGGCTCCGTTGATGTCGAAGCGAACGATCTCGTAGTCGGTGAGCCGCCAGGTCCGGAGTGCCTCGGCCTGTGCGAGAAACTCGGCCCGTCGGGCCTCGTCCACGTACTCGGCGGCCCGGTCGAGCTCGCCCCAGCGGATGAACTGCGTGTAGCGCCGCTGTTTGTCGTCGAGCAGCGCGCGGTATCCCCACAGGTCGAGGAGGTCGCCGCCGGTCACGCATCCCGCGAGCAGCAGCACCGGGATGAAGGCGACGGCCGAAAGGCGACGAGCCATGGTCCTCCCTCCTTCTGACCGGGGGGGCACCCCGCCTATCGGCGCCCGGTGCCCGGCCCTTGAAGGGCCTGTGGTAGCTTCCGGGGCGTCCTGCAAGCCCTTTCTGCGCGGGCGTTTCGCCAGCTTCCGCGGCGTCGGGGGCGCCCCGGGGGGTCGGATTGGAGCGAGACATGCGGAGGTCGGGGGACGAGGGCTTCGTCCTCGGCATCGACCTCGGCGGCACCAAGGTGGCGGTCTCCGCGGCGGATCCCGCCGGGCGGATCCTCGCCCATCGCCGGCGGCCGACCGCGCCCACCGGCAGCCCCGAGCGCGACCTCGCGGCCCTGGCCGACGACGCCCGGGCACTCGTCGCCGAGGCCGGCCTCGACCGGGGGCAGCTCCGGGCGGTGGGCGTCTCCGTCCCCGGACCGGTGGACCTCGAGGGCGGCCGGGTGGTGGACCCGCCGAATCTCCCGGGTTGGGGAGAGGTCGCGGTGGTGGCCGCGCTCGAGGATGCGCTCGGCGCGCCCACCTGGATCGACAACGACGCCAATGCGGCGGCGCTCGCCGAGTGGCGCTTCGGTGCCGGCCGGGGCCGCACCCACCTGGTGTACATGACGATGTCGACCGGGATCGGAGGCGGACTGATCCTGGGCGGGCGCCTGCACCGTGGCGTGGCCTGCTCGGCGGGGGAGGTCGGGCACATTCCGGTGGAGTGGGACGGCGCGCCCTGCGCCTGCGGGCAGCGCGGCTGCCTCGAAGCCTACATCGGCGGTGCCGCCTGGACCCGGCACCTGCGCCGCGTGACCCCGGCGGAAAGCCTCGCGGCGCAGCTCGCCGGGGGGGCGGAGCGGGTCCGGCCCGAGGAGCTGGTGGAGGCCGCCCGGCGGGGAGACCCCTTCGCCCTCCGCGAGATGCAGCGCTTCGTCGACTACCTCGCGCGCGGCATCGTGATCCTCTCCTTCGTGCTCGCTCCCGAGCTCTTCGTGCTCGGGACCATCGCCGTGGCAGCCGGGGAGGAGCTCTGCTTCGCCCCGCTGCGCGAGCGGGTGCGCCCCCGTCTGTGGCGCGTCCTCCGGGATCGGGTGGAGATCCGGCCCGCCGCCCTCGGCGCGCGGACCGCCGAGTTCGCCGGCGTCTGCGTGGCCTACGAGGGTCTCGCGGGTTCGCTCCCGCGCCCGGCAGCGGCGCGCGGCTAGAGCCGCCGGTGGGCGGCCTCCCGGACCTGCGCCGCGAGCGACGCGAGCCGGCCCTCGGAGATGGCCCGGCGCGCCTCCGCCATCAGATCGAGGTAGTGCCGCAGGTTGTGGAGCGTGGCGAGGCGCGCCCCGAGCGCTTCGCCGACGTGAAGCAGGTGGCGGAGATACGCCCGGGAGTGGGTGCGGCAGGCGGGGCACCCGCAAGTCGGGTCGGGGGGGCGCGGGTCGTCGCGGAAGCGGGCGTTGCGGACGGCGAGGACGCCCTCGCGGGTGAAGAGCAGCCCGTGGCGGCCGTTTCGAGTGGGGATCACGCAATCGAAGAGCTCCACGCCCGCGGCGATGGCCCGGACGAGGTCCTCGGGGCGGCCGAGCCCCATGAGGTAGCG
>JALSIO010000584.1 GCA_026989995.1 Myxococcales bacterium | reverse complement strand
GGCGATGACCATGGCCTTCTCGGCGGTGTAGGTCCGGACGTGGTGGGCGGCGCGGGTCGCATCCTCCTCGTGCTCGAGGAGGCTCGCGGCCTTCCAGACCAGCCAGCGCATGGCGTCCACCTCCATCCGCATCTCGGCGAGGCGGAAGGCGATGGCCTGCTTCTGCGCGATGGCCTCGCCGAAGGCCTCCCGCTCCTTGGCGTAGGGGATGGCGTAGTCCATCACCGCCCGGGAGAGCCCGACCAGCACCGCGCCGAGCGCGGTGCGCTGGCTCGCGAGAAGGCGCCGGGCATCGATGCCGGCCTCCCCGCCGAGGCGGGCCTCCGGACCCACCGCCACGCGCTCGAGATCGAGGGAGACGGTGGGAAGTGCGCGCAGGCCGAGATTGCGCTCCGGTTCCGAGATCCGCAGCCCCTCCGCGCCCCGCTCCACCACGAGCGCCTCCATGCCCTCGAATCCGTCCGCGTCCGGGCGCCGGGCCAGCACCAGGAAGCGCTCGGCACGGTCGCCGAGGGGCACGAAGCACTTGGTGCCCGACACGACGAAGCCCTCGCCCTTCGGCTCGGCCACGGTGCGGAGGTTCAGGGGATCGAAGGTGGGATGGGGCTCGCAGAGGGCCAGCGAGGCGGCGGTGAAGCGCTCCCCGCAGAGCGGGGGCAGCCAGGCCCGCTTCTGCTCCTCGGTTCCGAAGTCGAGGACCGGGAGCGCGAAGAGCCCCGGCGAGACGGCGGCCAGCGCCAGGGCGGCGTCCCCGTAGGCGAGCTCCTCCAGGACCAGCACGCCGGTCACCGGCGAGCGCGGCTCACCACCCCCGCCGTATTCCTCGGGAATCTGGGTCGAAACCAGTCCGAGCTCGGCCACCTGGTCCAGGAAGCCGTCGGGAAGGCGGCTCTCCTCGTCCGCCGTGCGGGCCTGGGGACGCATCACCTCGACGGCGAAGTCCCGCATGGCCTCGCGGGCGACCTCCTGCTCCTCGGTCGGTGCGAAGGAAATCACGGCTCTCTCCTCTGGCGACCGCCCGTGCTCCGGGCCTCCTCCCCGGTGGTCTCGGGCCGGGCGATCTGGTGGAAGTAGTGGTCGAGGGCCTCGCGCCCTCCGTCCTTGGTGAGAAGCCCGCGGCGGACGGCCTCCCGGGCGTCGAGGTGGCCGAGGGCCACGGCGCACCACGCGCGCGCGTCGGCCGTGTACCGGACGTGGGCGTGCTCGGCGAAGCCGGGCGTGACCGTGCAGCGGCCGTCGTCGATCCGGATGGTCCAGACCCCGCCGCCCTCGCCCGTGAGGCGCACCTCGAAGCAGAGGTGCACGCCCCGGGACCGGTCCTCCCGCAGGATGAAGGGCAGCGATTCCAGGATCGAAAGCGGCGCCGACTCCGTGAACTCGCCCCGGATGACGCCGTCCTCGAGCGAGTGCGCGACCCACCAGCGGGCGATGGCCGCGATGATGGGTTCGAGAGTCCGCCCCCGTTCGGTGACGGCGTAGAGACTCCGCGACCCCCGGCGTACCGACTCGATGAAGCCGTCTCCCCGGAGCTGGCGGAGCCGCCCGGAGAGGACCCGGGGCGCGATCCCCGTGCGCTGGCGGAGCTCCTGAAAGCCCTTGGGGCCCGACAGGAGGTGGCGCACGAGGACCAGCGTCCAGCGATCCCCGATCAGGTCGAGGGCGCGGCCCACCGGATCGAAGAGCTCGCTCCGGCGCGGAATCGGGGCCGGCTCGGCGCGGGCCAGCGGGGGGGTCCCGGTACCCATGGAGGAAATATCTATCGAATACTGATCACAATGTCTATTCAGCATTATGACTGGTAGTCATTAAGTATCCCCCCCTCGCCCTTCCGTCTTTCGGCTCCCCTGGCGGCTCGCTGCTTCCTCCACCGAACGGGTCCGCCGCGACTGCCCCCCCGGGAACGGGCGTGGTCGCCCGGCAGCGCGAGGGGGTATCCTGCGCCCGCCGGAGGTGGACGGAGGATCGCCGGCGGGCACCGATCGCCCGCGGGAGGAAAGTCCGGGCTCCACAGGGCAGGGAGGTCGCTAACGGCGACCCGGGGCGA
>JALSIO010000583.1 GCA_026989995.1 Myxococcales bacterium | reverse complement strand
CACGAAGGTACCGCGCACGGGGAGCTCGAAGAGCGCGGGGTGGACCGAGGGAAGCAGCGCCAGCACGGCCTCGTCGCTGCGCCGCGCATCGCGAATCTGGTGGGCCACGTCCTGGCTCTCGACCACGTGCACGAGGTCCGGAACGATGTCCGCCGCGGTGAGGGCGGCGAAGGACTGCCCGATGGCGAGGGTGACCACCCGCTCCTGGTGCTCCCGCAGGAGGGGAAGCTGTTTGTCCAGGGAGGGGCCGGCGGCAGCGATCACCGCGGGCCGTCCGGCGAAGCGCCCCTCGAGCTCGGCGAAAGGCGGTGCGCGCAGCAGGTGCGGGAGGTTGCCCACGGTGAGCTCCGCCCAGGTCTGCGTCATCCGGATGCGGGTGCGCGCCATCACGTCGGCGGAGTCCTTGCTGCGCGCGACCTGGCGGGCGGCCGCGAGCACCCGATCGCCGTGGAGTCGCACCGCCGCCGGGTGCGGAAGGACCCGCATCCTCGAGCCGGGGACGTAGAGCCGCTCCACGAGCTGCGCCAGCTCCTCGAGGCTGGCCGCGAAGTGGACCTCGGAGCGCCCCAGAAGCTCGAGCGGCCCCCGCAGCGCGAGGGCCGCACGCAGGCAGGCCGGATCCGGCTCGAAGATCACGATCCGACAGGGGTGCCGGCGGTACAGCGCCTCGAGGTGGTGCCCGAGCCCGAAGCCGAGTGCGACCACGAGATCGGGTTCACCGGCCGCCACCTCCGCGGCCATCCGGTCGCCCTCGCGAACCGGATCGTAGGCCGACCCGAGCAGCACCCCCCGGCAGCAGAGCGTCTCCGCACCCCCCGGACCGCGGACCACCTCGATCCCCTCCGCGGCGAGGTCACGCAGGCTCGCGGCGAGCGCCGGGTGGCCCCGGCCGAGGGCGCGGAGGTTGTGCTCAAAGGCCGCGGGCGACGCCAACACCGGTCTCCGTGCGGGCGAGAAGCCCGCGTTCGAGGGCGCGCCCCACGGGACGCAGGGCCTCCGGCCCGCCTCCCCCCACCACCGCGAAGGAAAAGCGCCGGAAGCCGCGAAAGAAGACCTCGCGGGTCTCGTCGCTCTCGGCGGCGCTGTGATGGACGCGCAGGAAGGGGCGCCCGTCCACGTGGCGGAACTCCACCATGGGTACCACCGCGGCCTCGGCCCGGTCGGCGGCGACGAGCACCCCGCCCCGGTGGTCCCCGAGATGGACCCAGCCCTCGGTCGCCCCGAGGCAGCCGCTGGCCGTGACCAGCGGCGAGACCGGGCGCTGCTGCGCGAGCTCGAGGTCGCGGGTGAGGGGGAAGCGCTCGATCTCGTCTCCTCCCTGGACCGTGGACAGCGCGAGGGTCTCCGGGCAGAAGGCGTCCGGGAGGCATGTGACGACGCCCAGGCGCAGGCTCCGGATCCGCGCCTCGCGAAAACCGATCCCATACACCACGTCGAGACGGGGGAGCCCCCGATAGATGCGGAAGAGCTTGGCGACCCGGCCGAGACCCGTCTCCACCTCCACCCGGACCACCCGGCGCACCGGGCCGTCCGCCACGGCCCGCACCGACCGCACCGGGCAGAGGTCGGTGATCTGCTGAGCGGCCTCGCCCACGGCGGTGAGGTGGAAGGAGTAGAAATCGGGGCTGTAGGCCACGTGCTCGAAGCTGCCGTGGGGAATGGTTCCGATCGCGGCCCCGCCGCCAGCGCCGGCGAAGCGGAGACTCGCGAGGGCGCCCCCGCGGTGCCGGAGAAGGCGCGCCACCGCACCCGGTGGCGGCAGGGCTCGCCCCGGGCGGGGTGGTCCGGGCCGGAGCCGTAGGCGGAGCGTTGCGCCCGGCGCCAAGGCGGGCCGGAGGACGAGGACGGCACTTCGCACGCTGCCGTCGCGGTGGAGTGTCTCCACCTCGAGCTGGAAGTCGTCTTCGCCGAGTTCGTCCGCGGGGGGGCGCAGGGAAGCCGAGACGGGAATCCGCCCCGGAGCGAGACGAAGCGGCACCTCCACCGGGTGGCCGGCCCAGGGTTCCGGCCAGGGGTTCGAGAGCACCGCATCCTCAGCGCCGGAAAGGGG
>JALSIO010000582.1 GCA_026989995.1 Myxococcales bacterium | reverse complement strand
GGACCGAGGCCCGTCGCACCCCGAGGCGGCGCGAACGGGTGGCCGGTGCGCGAGGGCGGGGCGCCGGAATGCGGTGCGGCCCGGGGAGATCCGCGCGCACCGCCCTGCGTGGCGAGCGCGGGCCGGACGCGTCGGCGCTGCCGGGCGGCTTCGGCCTCGTCACGCGGCCGGTCCCCGGGGCCACCACCCATGCATGGCGTGGTATCGTCAGTCGTTTCCGCGGGTCCGCCCGGCTCCGAATCCGGGGTGATGGCGGGAGCGCCGGACGCGGGGGGACGGGGGGGCATGGCCAGCGAGCTTCGATTCGGGCGGCGCGGTGCGCCTCGTCGGGAGGCCGCGGGGCGCGCGGGACTCCGGTGGATGGCGGGGGGCGTGGCCCTGCTGCTCACCTCGCTGCCGGCGGCGGCCGAGGACCTGCTCGACATCTACGAGCGCGCGCTCGACGCCGATCCCGCGCTTCTCGCCGCGCGGCACGACCACCAGTCGGTGCGGGAGCGCCTCCGGGCCGCGTGGGCGGAGCTCCTGCCCGTGCTTTCCTTCGAGTACCAGCGTACCCGGACCCGCCAGGAGATCCGCGCCAGCGACAACCGGGTCTTCGCCGCCGGCACCACCACCTTCCCGGTGGAGGAGTGGACCGCGAGCGCGGTCCTTCCGGTGATCCACGTGGACAACTTCGTGCGGCTGCCCCAGGCCCGTGCCGAGATGCGGCGCTCCGACTTCGAGCTCGCCGAGGCCGAGCAGGACCTGATCTTCCGGGTCGCCGAGGCCTACTTCGGCGTCCTCGCTGCCCGGGACAACCTCGAGTACGCCCGCGCGGAGCGCGAGGCCATCGGCCTCCAGCTCGAGGAAGCCGAGAGCCGGGTGGGTGCTGGCCTGTCCACGGTGGAGGATCTCTACGACGCGCGGGCCCGGCACGCGACGGCGCTCGCCACCGAGGCCGATGCCGAGGATCTGCTCGCGGACCGACTGCGGGCGGTGGAGGAGATCATCGGGCAGGCCGTCGGCGAGCTTCACCGGCTTCGCGCGGAGATCCGCCTCAGCACCCCCGAGCCGGCCGACGCCGGGGCATGGGTCGAGGCGTCGTTGGAGGGGAATCCCTCGCTCGCGGCCCTTCGCGAGGCGGTGCAGGTGGCCCGGAAGGAGACGCTGCGCGTGGCCTCGGGCCACGCCCCCACCGTCGACCTCGTGGGCTCGGTGAACCGCCGCGACACCGAGGGAAGCCTCTTCGGCGGCGGGAGCGACGTGGAGACCACCGACCTCCTGCTGCGGGTGCAGGTGCCGCTCTTCCAGGCCCCCACCCTCTTCGAGACCCGGGAGGCCCACTTCCAGGCGAAGCGCGCAAGGCAGGACATGATCCGCGAGCAGAGGCGGGTCGAGCGCGAGACCCGCGCCGCCTACCTCGGGGTGCGCACCCAGGTGGCACGCGTCGAGGCCCTCGCCCGGTCGGTGCTCGCCCAGCAGCGGGCGCTCGAGGTCAAGCAGGAGGGCCTCAAGGCGGGGCTCAACACCGGGCTCGACGTGCTCGACGCCCGCCGGGACCTCTTCCTGGCGCGCCGGGACCACGACCAGGCCCGGTACGACTACATCCTCGAGACACTGCGGCTCAAGCGGCTCGCGGGCTCGCTGGATCTCGCGGACCTGGCCGAGGTGAACCGGCTCCTCGAGTAGGAGGACCCGCCGTTGCGCGCACGCCGGGCGCCACGGGCATTCCCGGCGCGGGGAGGGCCCGAGTCGGGGGATCGGTGCGGAGCGATCCCGGTGGGCTGCGGGGCGGGGAGCGGCGCGGCGCGGCGGGGGACGCGCGGATCGCGCCGTCCGGGGTGCCGGGAGGGACGGCCCCGTCCCAGCCGGCCGAGAACAGGGACGGGGCGGGGATCGCGGGGATGGAAGGGAAGCAAGCGGCGTGAAGCAGGGCCGGAGCTCGAAGGGTCTTTCCAAGCTCGCGCGTCGTCTCGTGCGTTCGGCCCGACGGTCGCGGGCTGCCGCGCCCGGGCGGCCGGCGCCGCGGCCGGCCTGGCGCCGGGTGCGGATGGAGACCCTGGAGCCCCGGATC
>JALSIO010000581.1 GCA_026989995.1 Myxococcales bacterium | reverse complement strand
CCAGGTCCGCCAAGGTCTCTCTATGAGCAGGAGCATGAAGGACGAACGGGGGCAGGTCAAGCGTGATCCCCGCAGGGCGCTGCCCTCCGTGGATCGGTTGGGCAGGGAGCTCGCGGACCACCTGCCCGCGCTGCCGGCCTGGGCCCGCCACGAGGGTGCCCGCCGGGCGCTGGCCTCCGCCCGGGAGGCGATGGCCCGGGGCGCCCCGGCCCCCGAGCCGGCCCGCTTGCTAGAGGACGCGGCGGCCCGGGCGCGGGCCCTGGCCCGTCCCCGCCCCGCCCGGGTGCTCAACGCAACCGGTGTCGTCCTGCACACCAACCTCGGGCGTGCGCGGCTCGCACCCGGTGCCGCCCGGGCCGTGGCGGCGGTGGCCGCGTCGTACTCGGATGTGGAGCTCGACCTCGCCGCGGGCCGTCGCGGGGACCGGCTCGAGGCGGTCGCCACCGCCTGCCGCCTCCTTTCGGGCGCCGAGGCCGCGCTCGCGGTGAACAACAACGCCGGGGCGATCCTCCTGGTTCTCGACACCCTGGCCCGGGGCCGGGAGGTGGTCGTCTCCCGGGGCGAGCTGGTGGAGATCGGCGGCTCCTTCCGCGTGCCCGAGATCATGGCGCGGGCCGGCGTCCGCCTCGTGGAGGTGGGGACCACCAACCGCACGCACCCGGACGACTACCGCCGGGCCGTGGGACCGCAGACGGCGCTCCTGCTCAAGGTCCACCGGAGCAACTTCCGCCAGACCGGGTTCGTGCGCGAAGTGGCGCTTGCCGAGCTCCGCGCGATCGCGGACGAATTCGGCCTCCCGGTGGTGGAGGACCTCGGGAGCGGCACGCTGGTGGACCTCCGCGCGAGGGGCTTCCCGGAGGAGAGCTTCGCGCCCGCCCGGCTGCGGCTCGGTGCGGACGTGGTCTGCTTCTCGGGGGACAAGCTCCTCGGAGGGCCCCAGGCCGGCCTGATCCTCGGCGATGCGCAGCGCGTGGGGGCCATGCGCGCCAACCCCCTCGCCCGGGCCCTCCGGCTCGACAAGCTTTCCCTCGCCGCCCTCGACTGGACCCTCCGGGCGCTGCTCGAGCGCCGCGAGCACGAGATTCCCGCCGTCCGCCAGCTCCTGCTCGGGCCGGAGGAGATCGGGGGCCGTGCGCGGGCGCTCGCGCAGCGGATCGCCCGCCTGCTGCCGCCCGGGGTCGAGGTGGGGGTGGTGCCGGGCCGCTCCGCCGTGGGCGGCGGCTCCCTGCCGGAGCTCGAGCTCGAGACCCGGCTGCTGCGGCTGGTGGGGATCGCGCCGGAGGGCCTTGCGGCCCGGCTGCGTGCGGGGGATCCGCCGGTGCTCTGCCGGGTGCAGGACGAGGCCCTCCTGCTCGACCTCCGGACCGTCGACTCCGAGGAGGAGGAGGCGCTTCTCGGCGCCCTGCGGGTGGCGATCGCCGGCGCGGACCCGGGGCCCGGTTCCCATCTCGGCTGCGTTGAAGGGGGTGGGGCCGTCGGGTAGGTTTGCCCGACAGATGCTCAACTCCGACGTCCTCGTCCTGAACCGCTCCTACCTGCCGATCCACGTCACCTCGGTCAGAAGGGCGTTCTCGCTGATCTACCAGGGCGTCGCGCGGGCCGTGGACGAGGAGTACCAGACCTTCGATTTCGAGGGGTGGAGCCAGCTCGCCCGGTTCCGGGACGGAGAGGCCATCGGAACCTCGCGCGGCCCGCTGCTCGTGCCCCGCGTCATCCTGCTGGTGGCCTTCGACCGGGTGCCCCGCCGCCACGTGCGCTTCAGCCGCATCAACATCTTTGCCCGCGACAACTTCACCTGTCAGTACTGCGGGGAGCGGCGGCCCAAGCTGGAGCTGAACCTGGATCACGTGGTCCCCCGAGCCCTCGGCGGGCGGAGCACCTGGGAGAATGTGGTCTGCAGCTGCGTGGAGTGCAACCGGCGCAAGGGCGGCCGCACGCCACGGCAGGCGGGCATGAAGCTGCTGCGCAAGCCCGTGCGCCCGCGGTGGACCCCCTTCGTGAACCTGATGCTCTCGAGCGTCCGCCGCCACGAGTGGAAGCCCTTCCTGAGCGTCGTGGACGCCTCGTACTGGAACACGGAGCTCGCCGAGTGAGGCGGGCCCGTGGGGGGTGCCCGTGACTGGCGCGATCCTCCCCGCGGATGCCGGCGGCCCGGGAAGCCCTGCTTCCGATCTCCCCCACCCGCCGCGGGTGATCGCGGTGGGCGGGGGCAAGGGCGGCGTGGGAAAGAGCTTCCTCGTCGCCAACCTCGCCGCGGTCCTCGCCCGCGACGGCTTCCGCGTGGTGGCCGTGGACGCAGATCTCGAGGGCGCCAACCTCCACACCTGCCTGTCGGTGCCGGCTCCGCCTCGGAGCCTCGCGGACTTCGTGGCCGGCCGGGAACCGGACCCGGTCAAGCTGCCGGTGGAGACGCCGATTCCCGGCCTCTCCCTCATCGCGGGAACCCACGCGCACCTCGAGCTCGCCCATCCCGAGGGCGCCCGTCGGACTGCCCTGCTGCGCGGCCTGCGGCGGATTCCGGCGGACTTCCTGCTCGTGGACCTCGGCGCGGGCAACGAACCGGTCTTCCTCGACTACTTCCTGCTGGCGGACGAGGGCCTCGTGGTGCTCGCGCCCGAGCCCACTTCGGTCGAGAACGCCTACGCCTTCCTCCGCGCGGCCTTCTACCGCCGCCTCCGCCTCGCACTCCGGAGCCACGGGGTGCAGGAGCTGGTGGCCGAGGCGATGGACCAGCGCAACGAGCGCGGCATCCGGACACCTCTCGAGCTGCTTCGCGAGGTGGAGGCACGGGATTCCCGCGAGGGGGCGCGCTTCGCCGAGACCATGCGTGCCTTCCGCCCGCAGATCGTGGTGAACCAGGTGCGAAGCGCCCGGGACGTGAAGCTCGGCTACAGTGTCCGAAGCGTGTGTCGGCGCTACTTCGGCGTCGACGCCGACTACCTCGGCTACGTGAGCGAGGACCCGGCGGTGCGCGAATCGCTCCGGGCCCGCCGCCCGGTGGTCGAGATCCACCCCCGAAGCGATGCGGCCATCTACCTCCGGAGGATCGCGCGCAAGCTCTCCCGGAGCGCAGGCGGCGGCCCTGCGGTGGGGGGATCACGGTGAGGGGGCTCGTGGAGGAGAACCACTACGAGGTCCTCGAGGTCGATCGCACCGCCGGCCCGGAGGAGATCGAGCGCGCCTACCGGCTCGGGCGGGCGGCGTTCGCGGAGGATTCGCTCGGCATCTACTCGGTCTACGACGAGTCGGAACGCCAGGCGATCCTGACCCGGATCGAGGAAGCGTATGCGGTGCTGAGCGACCCCGAGCGACGTGCCGCCTACGACGCCACCCTCCCCCCGGTGCAACCGGAGCCGGGCCCCGGGGCGGTGGAGCTCGACCTCGAGCTCCCCGCGCAGGATCGGCCTCGGGATGCCGGAGAGGCTCCGGTGGCGCTGCGGGACTTCGACGACCTCGACGACGAGGAGGGCGGCGACTTCGACGGAGCCCGCCTCCGGCGCTGCCGCGTGCGCCGCGGGCTCGAGCTCGATCAGATCGCCAGCATCACCAAGGTGAACCCGCGGTACCTCGCCTGCATCGAGGAGGAGCGCTTCGACGAGCTCCCGGCTCCGGTGTACGTGCGGGGCTTCGTGCACGCCTATGCGCGCTGCCTGGGCCTCGATCCGGGGCCCGTGGCCTCGGCCTACCTGGAGCGCTTCGAGCGGGCGCGTTCGGGCGGGGATCGCCGGCCCCGGGCCCTCGGGCGGCGGTAGCGGCCGCCCGGCCGTGCCGGGCCGCGGGGCCGCCGCGCGGGGCGGGCAATTGCGCAGCCGGCCGGCATCCTCCCCGTGGATGGACGACGCCAGCCAGGCATCGGGGACCGGTTCCGCCTCCGGCGGGGAGGGGCGGGTGCTCTCCGTCGTGGTGGGCGACGACGAGGCCGGGGAGCGCGTCGACCGGCTCCTCTCGGCCGCCCTCGGCCTGCCCCGCGCCCGCGTCCGCCGCTGGATCGACGAGGGGCGGGTGCGGCGGAACGGGAGCCCGTGCCGGCCAGCCGATCGCCCGCGCGCCTGCGACGTTCTGGTCGCCTACCCCCCGGAGCCCGTCCCCTCCCGGCTCGAGCCCGAGCCCATTCCCCTCCGTATCCTCTACGAGGACCGCGAGCTCCTCGTCGTGGACAAGCCCGCCGGGATGGTGGTCCATCCCGCCCCCGGGCATGCCCGCGGGACGCTCGTCCATGCGCTGCTCCACCACTGTGGCTCCGACCTCCCCGGGATCGGGGGCACGCTTCGGCCGGGCATCGTGCACCGCCTCGACCGGGGGACTTCGGGGGTCATGGTGGTTGCCCGCACCGAGCGGGCGCAGTGGCACCTCGCGGAGCAGTTCCGGAGCCACGCCATCGAGCGGGTCTACCGGGCGCTCGTCCGCGGCGTGCCCCGCGCCGCGGCGGGGCGGGTCGAGCGGCCGGTGGGGCGGCACCCCCGGGACCGGAAGCGGATGTCGGTCGAGACCCGTCGGGGGCGGCCGGCGGCCACGGCCTGGCGCGTCCTCGAACGGTTCCCGCGGGCGGGGCTGGCCTGGCTCGAGGTCCGGCCGGAGACGGGGCGGACCCACCAGATCCGGGTCCACCTCGCCTCGGCCGGGCTGCCGCTGGCCGGAGACCCGGTCTACGGCCGGGCGCGCGGGGACCGGCACGGTCTCCGCCGGCCGGCCCTGCACGCCGCCCGCCTGGGTTTCACCCATCCGGTGGCGGGGCGCGAGCTCGCCTTCGAGGCGCCCCTTCCCGAGGATCTCGCGGGGCTCCTCGAACGGCTCCGGCGGGCGGAGCCCGCCGGGGGCACGGGCGGCGCGGGCCGATGAGGACGGGCACGGGCTTCATCCGGCACGAGGCGCTCGCCGCCCTCGGGGTCGAACACGGCTTCGGAACCCGCCGGGCGCCGGAGGTGTCACAAGAGTGCGTAATTCCCCGCCAGGTGCACGGTCGCCGCATCCTGCGGATCACGGCGCGCCCGGCCGGGGATCCCCCCGAGGCAGACGGCGTGGTCACCGCGACGCCGCATCTCGCGGTGGCCGTGGTCACGGCGGATTGCGTGCCGGTCCTCGCGGCCTGTGCCGGTGGCGGCGCGGTGGCGGCGATCCACGCCGGCTGGCGCGGCCTCGCCGCGGGTGTGGTCGAGGCCGGGGCCGCAGCCCTTCTCGAGATCGGGGGTGGCCGGCCCGGGCGGCGCGCGGCGGTGGTCGGCCCGCACATCGGCCCCTGCTGCTACGAGGTGGATGCGCCCGTCCTCGAGGCCCTCGCGCACCGCTTCGGGGATCGGGTGCTGGAGCAGGGCGTGCATCCCACCCGCCCGGCACACGCGCGCGTGGATCTCGGGCGGCTCGCCCGCCACGCGCTGCTGCGCGCGGGCTTCGGGCCCGACGAGGTCTTCGAGGTCGACGGAGCGTGCACCCGCTGCGATCCCGCGCGATTCCATTCCTGGCGCCGGGATGGATCGCGGGCCGGCCGGATGCCGCATTTCGTGGCCGCCCGCGGGGACGCGGGGGCGCTTGACAGGTCTTCGCGGCCTGCTTAGGCTTGCGGGCGTACTGGATCGGCCGCCGGCTCTCCCGAATCCTCCCCCGGCCGGCCGGTCGGCTTCCGAACCGCACTCCTCCCGGTATCGGTTCCGGCCCCGAGTCGACCGCACCTTGAGCGGATTTGAGCGGACTTGAGGATTGCCCACGCCAACTGCGATGCGAGCGGGATCCGCGTTCCGGCAGCTCGAAGCCGGCACGCAGTGCCCCCGGTCGGCCCGGACCGGCCCGATCCGGCGGAGCGGGAGGGCGCGGCCGGCCTCGGCGGACCTGGCGGGGAGCAGCGGGCTTCGCGCAACCGCGGCGGCATGAGCGGCGCGCACGGGGGGGGCTGCCGGGGCTCCGCAGGAATGGCACCGATCGGGTGTGCACGGCAGGGATTCTGCAGCACGGAGCCGTGGCAGCGCCCTTGGGGAGTTTTGGGGTGCGTTCGGGCCACCCCCGGGGTCGGAGCGGAGGCCTCGGCGTCATCCGGGGCTCAACTCGGGCCGCCGGCTCTCCGAATCGGGGAGGGACGAGAAGGCCGCGAGACCCGGCCGGGCTTCGAAGCCGGCCGGCTTTGCGCCGGGTCCCCCTTCCCCGCGGAAGGCGACCGGGTCGGCGACTCCAAGGGGTGCCGACCCGGGGCCGGTCACGGCTTCACCCGCGGGGCCGAGCCGCCCCCCGCCCGACGCACGGAGCTCGGCACGGACGATTCCATGGCACTCCACGACCCGACCCCATGACCGGCCCGGAGCACCAGGCGTTCGGGCGTCTTCCGGCCCCGGCGCGGGGCGCAGCCCCGACCGGGAAGGTGCCGGTTCGCGTCCAACGCCCGGGTGGGGTGTGGTTCGCCGGCTCACCGCTTTTCCCGCGGGCCCGCGCGGCCCGCGTCTAGAGGGGCCCGTCCGCCGGCGTGCCGGCGCGCGGCCCCCGCGATCGTCAACAACCGAAACCAGCAATGTCAGGAAATCACGTGGCCCAGAGATCCAACGACGCAGGCTCGACCCAGGGAAACCGGTCCCGGCGCGGCCGGGGCCGGCGCCCGCGCGCCTCCGGCGCCCGGGAGGCCCGCAAGCAGCGGGAGTTCCCCGGCATCGACGACGAGCTTCCCGACGACGAGATCATCGACGACAGCGCCGACGAAGGCGATCGGATGAACGTCGGAGAGCTGAAGCAGAAGTCGATGGAGGAGCTCACTGCGCTCGGCGAGAGCCTCGGCGTGGAGAACGCCGCCGGCCTTCGCAAGCAGGACCTCCTCTTCGAGATCCTGAAGGCCCAGGTCGCGAACCAGGGGCGGATCTACGCCGAAGGGGTCCTCGAGACGCTTCCCGATGGCTTCGGCTTCCTGCGGGCGCCGGACCAGAGCTACCTGCCGGGTCCGGACGACATCTACGTGTCTCCGTCCCAGATCCGTCGGTTCAACCTGCGAACCGGCGACACCATCAAGGGCCAGATCCGGCCGCCGAAGGAGGGGGAGCGCTACTTCGCGCTGCTCAAGGTCTCCTCCATCAACTTCGAGCCTCCGGAGAAGGCGCGGCACAAGATCCTCTTCGACAATCTCACGCCGCTCTATCCGCAGGAGAAGTTCAACCTCGAAGCGAAGAGCGGCGGCCTCACCACCCGCATCATCGACCTGATCGCGCCGATCGGGAAGGGGCAGCGGGCCCTGATCACCTCGCCGCCGAAGGCCGGCAAGACGATGATCCTGAAGGACATCGCCAACGCCATCGCCGAGAACCACCCGGAGGTCTACCTGATCGTGCTGCTCATCGACGAGCGGCCCGAGGAGGTGACCGACATGCAGCGCAACGTGAAGGCGGAGGTGATCTCCTCGACCTTCGACGAGCCCGCGACCCGGCACGTCCAGGTGGCGGACATGGTGATCGAGAAGGCGAAGCGCCTCGTCGAGCACAAGCGCGACGTGGTGATCCTTCTCGACTCCATCACCCGCCTCGCGCGGGCCTACAACACGGTGGTCCCGCACTCCGGGAAGATCCTCTCCGGTGGCGTGGACTCGAACGCGCTGCACAAGCCGAAGCGCTTCTTCGGCGCGGCGCGGAACGTCGAAGAGGGTGGCAGCCTCACCATCGTGGGCACCGCGCTCATCGACACGGGCTCCCGCATGGACGAGGTGATCTTCGAGGAGTTCAAGGGGACGGGCAACGCGGAGATCGTCCTCGACCGCAAGCTCGCGGACCGGCGCACCTACCCGGCCATCGACATCAACCGGTCGGCCACGCGTCGCGAGGAGCTGCTCATGGACGAGGCGACGCTCAACCGGATGTACGTGCTGCGGAAGGTGCTCGCGCCGCTCTCCCCCGTGGACTCCATGGAGTTCCTGCTCGAGAAGGTGAAGGCCACCGAGACCAACAAGGAGTTCCTGGATTCCATGAACTCCTGAGCGGGAGACCGCCCCGCCCCGCGGCCGTGCCGGGTGGGGGCGTGACGCCATGGCCGACCTCGAACAGCGCATTGCCGAGGCCGAAGAGAGGGCCCGCGCCCTCGAAGATCGGCTGGCCGACCCGGCGCTCGCCGGGCGACGGGAGGAGTACGCCTCGGTGGCCCGGGAGCTCGCGAGGATGCGGCCGCTGCTCGAGGCGGGGGAGCGCTTCCGGCGGGTCTCCCGGGAGCTCGAGGAGGCTCGGGCCCTCCTCCGCGACGACCGGGATCCGGAGCTCCGCGAGATGGCGCGGGAGGAGGCCGAGCGGCTCGGCGCCGAGAAGGAACGGCTCGAGGACGAGCTCCGGATCCTCCTGCTTCCCCGCGACGAGAACGACGAGAAGAACGCACTGCTCGAGATCCGGGCCGGCGCCGGGGGCGAGGAGGCGGCCCTCTTCGCAGCGGACCTCTTCCGGATGTACACGCGCTACGCCGAGCGGCAGGGCTGGAAGGTCGAAGCCCTCTCCCTGTCGGAGACCGATTCGGGCGGGATCAAGGAGGTCATCGCCAGCATCGCGGGGGACCTCGTCTTCTCGAAGCTCAAGTGGGAGCGGGGTGTCCACCGCGTGCAGCGGGTCCCGGTGACCGAGTCCCAGGGGCGGATCCATACCTCCACCGTCACCGTCGCCGTGCTGCCCGAGGCGGAGGAGGTGGATCTTCGCATCGATCCCAAGGACCTGCGCGTCGATGTCTTCCGCTCCTCGGGGCCCGGAGGGCAGAGCGTGAACACCACCGACTCCGCGGTGCGGATCACGCACCTGCCCACGGGCGTGGTGGTGCAGTGCCAGGACGAGAAGAGCCAGCACAAGAACAAGGCCCGGGCGATGAAGATCCTCCGGGCGCGCCTGCTCGAGGCCGAGCAGGAGCGCCAGGCCCGGGAGCGCGCCGGGGAGCGGCGGGCGCAGGTGGGCACCGGGGACCGGAGCGAGCGCATCCGCACCTACAACTTCCCCCAGTCCCGGGTGACCGATCACCGGGCGGGGGTGACCCTCCACAAGCTCGACAGCATCCTCGCCGGAGAGCTCGACGAGCTCGTCGAGGCCGTGGCCGCCGAGATGGCGCGCCGGGAGCTCGAGGCCGAGGAGGGAGCCGCGTGACCGGCGAGCGGATGCTCACCGTCGTCGAGCTCCTCCGCCTCGCCGCGGGCCACCTCGAGCGGGTCGGGGTGGAGACCCCCCGGCTCGACGCCGAGCTCCTTCTCGCGGAGGTCCTCGGCTGCTCGCGGATCGAGCTCTACCTCGACCACGACAAGCCCGTGGTCGCCCGCGAACGGGATCGCTACCGGGAGCTGATCCGGCAGCGGGCGTCCCGGCGGGTTCCGGTGGCGCAGCTCCTCGGGCGCCGGGAATTCTGGTCGCTTCCGCTTCGCGTGGGTCCCGAGGTCCTGACCCCGCGCCCGGAGACGGAGGTGCTCGTGGAAGCCGCGCTCGACCGGGTGCCGGACCGCGAGGCGGAGCTCACCGTCCTCGACCTCGGTACGGGAAGCGGCGCCATCGCCCTCGCGCTCGCCCGGGAGCTCCCCAAGGCGCGGATCACGGCCACCGACGTCTGCGAGGCGGCCCTCGCGGTGGCCCGCGCCAACGCCGCCGACCTCGGCCTCGAAGGGCGGATCCGGTGGCGGGCGGGGAGCTGGTTCGAGCCGGTTGCGGGCGAGCGCCATCACCTGGTGGTCTGCAATCCGCCCTACCTGCGGCGCGACGATCCGGACCTCGCGCCGGAGCTCGCCCACGAGCCGGAGGAGGCCCTGTTCGGGGGGGCGGACGGACTCGACGCGTACCGGGCGATCCTCGCCGGCGCGCCCGAGCACCTGGAGCCGGGCGGCTGGCTGCTCCTCGAGCTCGCACCCGAGCGGGCGGCGGCGGTGGCCGGGATGGCCACGCGTGCGGGTCTCCGGAGCGTGGAAGTCCTGCCGGACCTGGCCGGTCGCCCCCGGGTGCTGGCGGCAATCGGCCCGGAGTCGGCGTAGGCTCCGGGCTCGCCCGGACGGGGCGGGCGCGACCGCCCGACGCTGCGGGAGGCCCGGTTGGCCCGGCCGGCCCGCAGCAGACGGGGTGCCATGGACCGCATCGTGGTGGAAGGGGGGGCGCGGCTCGAGGGGCAGGTGGCCGCGTCCGGGTCGAAGAACGCCACCCTCGCGCTCATGACCGCGGCGCTGCTCGCCGACGGCGAGACCGTGCTCCGCAACGTCCCCCGCGTGCGGGACGTGGACGTCATGCTCGACCTCCTCGCCGCCCTCGGCGCACCCGCGCGCTGGGACGACGAGGAGCCCGCGGTGGTCCGCATTCTCGGGGGCCGGGTGAGCCGGCCCGAGGCGCCCTACGACCTGGTACGGCGCATGCGCGCCTCGTTCATGGTCCTCGGCCCGCTCGTGGCGCGCTACGGCTGCGGTCGGGTCTCGGAGCCGGGGGGGTGCGCGATCGGCGTGCGGCCCGTGGACCAGCACCTGCGGGGCCTCGAGGCGCTCGGCGCCAAGGTGGCGCGGGACGGCGGCTACGTGGAGATGAGTGCCCGGCGCCTGCGGGGCGCCCGCTTCCGCTTCGACGTCACCACCGTGAACGGCACCCAGAACGTGATGATGGCCGCCACCCTCGCGGAGGGCGAGACGGTGCTGGAGAACGCCGCCCTCGAGCCGGAGGTGGTGGAGCTCGCCCGGGTGCTGCGCGCCATGGGCGCCGACATCGAGGGGGAGGGCACCTCGACGCTGCGGATCCGCGGCGTGGAGGGGCTTCGGCCCGTGGACCACACCGCCTCCGGCGACCGCATCGAGGCCGGCACGCTGCTCGTGGCCGGTGCCATCACCGGCGGCGAGGTCGAGGTGACCGGCGTCGAGCCCCGCCGCCTCGGGGCCACCCTCGACCGGCTGCGCGAGACCGGGGCGGAGCTCCGGGTGGGGCCGGATCGGGTGGCGATCCGGGCTCCGGAACGGCCCCGCGGAATCCGGGTGGTGACGGCCCCCTTTCCGGGCTTCGCCACCGACATGCAGGCGCAGATCATGGCGCTGCTGTGCGTGGCGGAGGGGGCCAGCGTGGTCACCGAAACCGTGTTCGAGAACCGCTTCATGCACGTGCCCGAGCTGCGCCGGATGGGGGCCGAGATCGCCCTCGCGGGGCGTTCCGCCCACGTTCGAGGGGTCCCGCGCCTGTCGGGCGCGCCGGTCATGGCCACGGATCTGCGGGCCTCGGCCAGCCTGATCCTGGCAGGCCTCGCCGCCGAGGGCGAGACTCGGGTCAACCGGGTCTACCACATCGATCGCGGATACGAGCGGATCGAGGCGAAGCTCGCCGGTCTGGGCGCGCGGATCCGGCGTGAGAGCGGCTAGCCCGCGGCCCGCGGCCGGGGGCCGGGACCGGGGCGGGGCGGGGTCCCGAGGAGCAGGAGAACTGCCATGGCGAGCCGAGCATCGGCGAAGCCCATCGTTCCCGTGCTGCGCACGGAGGAGGCCGGCTTCGAGCGGGCGTTCGACCGTCTGGCGCGGCGACGCGACCTGCGCCGGGGTGAGCTCGAAAGCGAGGTGCGCGCCCTGCTCGACCGGGTGCGCGAGGGCGGGGACGAGGCCCTGCGCGATCTCACCGCGCGCTTCGAAGGGGTTCGGCCCGAGCCCCTCGAGGTTTCGGCAGCCGAATGGGACGAGGGTGTGGACGCCGTCGACCCCGCGGACCGCGCGGCGCTCGGCAAGGCGGCCATGCGGGTGCGGGAGTTCCACCGGAAGCGGATCCCGGGCTCCTGGGAGATGCGCGAGGAGGGGGGCGCCTACATGGGGCAGCGCGTGCGCTGCCTGGACCGGGTCGGCATCTACGTGCCGGGCGGCAAGGCCTTCTATCCCTCGAGCGTGATCATGAACGCGGTGCCGGCCTCGGTGGTCGAGGTGCCGGAGATCGTGATGGTGAGTCCGCCGGGTCCCGACGGCCGCCTCCGCCCCGAGGTGCTCATGGCGGCGCGGGTGGCGGGGGTCCACCGGATCTTCAAATGCGGTGGTGCCCAGGCCATCGCCGCCCTCGCCTTTGGCACCGAGACCATCCCGCGCGTGGACAAGATCGTGGGGCCGGGCAACGCCTACGTCGCCACGGCCAAGAGGCTGGTCTTCGGCGAGGTCGCCATCGACGCCGAGGCCGGCCCCACCGAGGTGGTGGTCGTGGCGGACCGGAGCGCCACCGCCGCCTGGGTCGCCGCCGACCTCATCAGCCAGGCCGAGCACGACGAGGAGGCGAGCGCCGTGCTCATCACCCACGTGAAGGCGCTCGCGACCCGCGTGCAGGACCAGATCCGCAAGCAGCTCGCGAAGCTCGACCGCGCCGAGATCGCCCGCCGGGCGCTCGCCGATCGGGGGGCGGTCGTGATCACCCGCAGCCTCGACGAGAGCGTGGAGCTCGTCAACCGCTACGCGCCCGAACACCTCGTGCTCGCCACGGAGAAGCCCGATCAGGTGATGAAGCGGGTGGCACACGCCGGGGCCATCTTCCTCGGCCACTACACTCCGGTGGCGGTGGGGGACTACCTCGCGGGGCCCAACCACGTGCTGCCCACCGGAGGGACGGCCCGCTTCTTCTCCCCGCTCTCCGCCGAGGACTTCCTCAAGCGGAGCACCTTCGTCCGCTTCGAGCCGGGAAAGCTCCGGGAGCTCGGAGCCGATGTGATCCGGCTGGCGCAGATGGAGGGGCTCTCCGCCCACGGGCGTTCGGTGGAGCTGCGTCTCGAGAAGATCCGGCGCGCGCGCCGGGAGCGGGAAGCGGCCCGCGACGCGGAGGTGCTGTGATGGCCGAAGAGCGGCAGGGAAGGCGTGCCCTCGTCGACCGCAAGACCCGGGAGACCGACATCGCGGTGTCGCTGGACCTCGACGGAAGCGGCAGCTTCGAGATCTCCACGGGGATCCCCTTCTTCGACCACATGCTCGAGTCGCTGGCCAAGCACGCGCTTTTCGATCTCCGGATCCGCGCGCGGGGCGACCTCGAGGTGGACCTGCACCACACCGTGGAGGACGTGGGCATCGCGCTCGGCCGGGCCATCCGGGAGGCCCTCGGCACGGCCGAGGGCATCCGACGCTACGGCGCGGCCATGCTGCCCATGGCCGAGGCGCGCGCAGACGTGGCGGTGGACGTGTCCAACCGCCCCTACCTCGTCTACCGCGTCGATCTCGTCAACGACCGGGTGGGAGGCTTCGACGTGTCGCTCGTGGAGGACTTCCTCTACGCCCTCGCCTCCCACGCCGGTCTCGATCTCCACGTGGAGCTCCGGTACGGCCGGAGCCCGCACCACGCCGTGGAGGCGATCTTCAAGGGGTTGGCCCGGGCCCTGCGCGAGGCGCTCGAGCGGGATCCCCGCGCCACCGGCGTGCCCTCGGTCAAGGGGGCGCTGTGATCGCTTTCCTCCCGTGGGCGCCCCACCCGCGGGCCGGCGGGGCGCGGGCATGAGTCCGCCGCGCCGCGCGGCCGTGATCGACTACGGCTGCGGGAACCTCCGGAGCGTGGTGCGGGCCCTCGAGCGATCCGGCCTCGATCCCCGGGTCACCGACCGCCCGGAGGGTTTCCGGGACGCCCACGCCCTCGTGCTGCCCGGGGTGGGCAACTTCTCCGATGCGGTGGCGGGGCTCGAGAAGCGGGGTCTCACGGAGCCGCTGCGCGACGCCATCCAATCGGGCCGCCCGTATCTCGGGATCTGCCTCGGCCTCCAGCTCCTCTTCGAGCGGAGCCTCGAGCACGGGGAGAGCCCCGGGTTCGGCCTCCTCCGCGGCGAGGTCCGCCGCTTCCCGGACGAGGGCCCCGGCGGAACCCGGCTGCGGGTTCCCCACATCGGCTGGAACGAGGTGCGCTGGAGCGGCTCCCACCCGCTGCTCCGGGAACTCCCGGAGCGGGACTGCTACTACTTCGTCCACTCCTACCGGGCCGAGCCCGCCGAGGCCGACCTGGTGGTCGGCTGGTGCGAGTACGGGAAACCCTTCGCCGCCGCCGTGGCCCGGGAGA
This sequence comes from Myxococcales bacterium, assembly GCA_026989995.1. Lineage (GTDB taxonomy): Bacteria > Myxococcota_A > UBA9160 > UBA9160 > JALSIO01 > JALSIO01. The sequence continues at coordinate 124 of JALSIO010000581.1, read as the reverse complement.
ACGCGATCGCCGTGCAGTTCCATCCCGAGAAGAGCCAGAACGCCGGCCGGCGGCTCCTCGACGCCTTCGCGCGGTGGGTCTCGGCTTGAGGTTCCGGCTTCGGCGCGGTCTCCACGGGGCGATC
>JALSIO010000580.1 GCA_026989995.1 Myxococcales bacterium | reverse complement strand
TGTGAGGTCGCGTGTCTCGTTCCGGACCCGGTCTGCGGGGACGATGGGGTGAGCTATGCGTGCGGCGAGGTCGAGGCCCACTGCCACGGGGCGGAGGTGGTGCATCCCGGCTCCTGCGGACAGTGCGTGTGCCCGCAGGTCTACGCGCCGGTCTGCGGAACCGACGGCACGACCTACGCCAACGCCTGCCGCGCCGCCTGCGCCGGCGCGGACGTGGCCCACGACGGACCCTGCCGGCCGGCCCGCTGCGAGGAGAACGCCGACTGCGCGCAGGGCGAGATCTGCTACCCGCCCGCGGCCACCTGCCGCCCTCCTTGCGACGTGGCATGCCTCGTGCCCGATCCGGTCTGTGGAAGCGATGGGCGTACCTACGTGTGCGGCGAGGCCGATGCCTTCTGCCACGGCGCGGTGCCCGTGGCGGAAGGACCCTGCCCCAGGCCCCTTTGCGAGACGGACGACGACTGTGAGGTGGGCCGCATCTGCACCGAGGACTCGTGCGGCGACTGCATCTGTCCGCTGGTGGTCGATCCCGTGTGTGGCAGGGATGGGAAGACCTACCAGAACGCCTGCTTCGCCCGCTGCGCCCACGTCGACCTCGCGCATCCGGGGCCCTGCGGCGACGGGTGTCGGAGCCACACGGACTGTGCCCCCGGGAAACTCTGCCGGGACGGCCGCTGCGGGCCCTGCATCTGCCCCGAGATCTACGCGCCGGTCTGTGGGACCGACGGGCAGACCTACGACAATGCCTGCAAGGCTTTCTGCGCCCGGGCGGAGGTGCTCCACGACGGGCCCTGCGTGGACCGCTGCGCCGAGGACATCCACTGCGAGGTGGGCGAGATCTGCTCCGAGGGCCGCTGCACGGCCTGCATCTGTCCCGAGATCTACGCGCCGGTCTGCGGGGCCGACGGAAACACCTACGGCAACGCCTGCAAGGCGCGCTGTGCCCACGTCCCGGTCCTCCACGAGGGCGAGTGCCGGGATCGGTGCAGGGGCGACCTCGACTGTCCGCTCTTCGAGATCTGTTACGCCGGGGAATGCGCCCCGTGCATCTGCCCCGACGTGTGGGCACCGGTGTGCGGAGCCGACGGCGAGACCTACGGCAACGCCTGCGAGGCCCGCTGCGCCCACGTCGAGATCGTCCACGAGGGGCCGTGCGTCCCGGCCGAGTGCCGCGAGGACCGCGACGGCGATGGGATCGTCGACGCGCGCGACAACTGCGTCCTCGTCCCGAATCCGGATCAGGAGGACATCGACGCCGGTCTCGACGACGACAGCTCCCGGCCGGGGGTCCAGCACTACGGCGACGCCTGCGATGCGGACCTCGACAACGACGGCGTGGTGGGGCCCCGGGACTTCTTCGGGGTGATGCGTCCCTGCCTCGGAGCCGACGTGACGGCCCGCCCGGTGTGCCGCCGGGCCGATCTCGACGGCGACGGGGTGGTCGGGCCGGCAGACTTCTTCGGCGGCCTCCGCCCGGCGCTCCGGAGCCCGCCCGGGCCGGGGGTGACCGAGCACCCCTAGCTCCGGCCGCGGAGGGGAAGCGGCACCGCGCCCCCGGGAGGGGGCCTTCGCCTCCGGGCGTCGCCGCCGCTCAGCTCCGCCGGATCAGGGTGTCGCGCCGATGGCGCCGGTCGTCGGTCTCGGGATGGTCGACGTTGTGGTGCAGCCCCCGGCTCTCCTTGCGGCTCTGCGCGGAGCGGATGATCACCTCGGCCACGGTGGCGAGGTTGCGCAGCTCCACCAGATCCGGCGTGAGCACGAAGTTCCAGTAGTACTCGGTGATCTCCTCTTGCAGGAGGTCGATTCGCCGCCGGGCCCGCTCCAGTCGCCGGTCGCTGCGGACGATGCCCACGTAGTTCCACATGAAGCGGCGGATCTCGTCCCAGTTCTGGCTGATCACCACCGCCTCGTCGCTCACCGTCGCCTCCCCCGGCTCCCAGGGCGGTGCGGGCAGCGGCGGCTCGACCTCCCGGAAGCGCGCGAGCGCGGCGTCGGCCGCCGTGTCGGCGAAGACCACCGCCTCGAGCAGGGAGTTGCTCGCGAGGCGGTTGGCGCCGTGGAGC
>JALSIO010000579.1 GCA_026989995.1 Myxococcales bacterium | reverse complement strand
CGTGCTCCCCACCGCCGCCTCCACCCGGTCGTGGCCCGCACCCCCGTCGAAGCGGTCGAATCCGTCCCCCGAACCCTGCACGAAGACGTCGTCCCCGGCACCGCCCCGGAGATCGTCGTCCCCGGCACCGCCCACGAGCAGGTCGCTGCCGTCTCCTCCGGAGAGGCGATCGTTCCCGCCGCCGCCGAAGAGCTGGTCGTCGCCACCGAGGCCGTCGGCGACCTCGTGACGCCAGTCTCCGTGGAAAACGTCGTCGCCCGCGGTGGGCCCGGCGAGCGACTCCCCGGTGTCGGCATCCACCCAGCTCGCCGAGAGCAGGATCCGGCGCTCCAGCGGCTCGGCCCGCAGCCGCGGCCGGCACCGGCGGGAATCGAGTCGGGGTTCGCGTCGTCTCGCCATTCGGAATTCCCTTGGACCCGCCGCCCCCGAACGGGTGACGGGGCTCACCTCCCTTCCGTGGATCGCCTGATTCGTCCCCACGCTTGAGGGTCTTTCCCTCCAGATCGCGCGGATGCGCAGAGCACCGGGCCGGCGCGCGCAAGCGCCCGGCAGGCCCTGCACCGCGGGGACGCGGATGGAGCCGTGGATCGCGAGATCGTCCCGGGCCGGCGGCAGCCCCGCGACCCGGGCGGTTCAGCCGCGGGCGGCCCGGGCCCGCTCGAAGCGCACGCGCTGGAAGGTGGGGCACGCCGAGTCGGCGGGGATCTCGTCGAGCGGCGTGGACACGAGATCCGGCGTGATGCCGAGCTTCTCGGCCACGGGCCGCAGCTTCTCGAGGTCGAAACCGTAGAGGGCTGCGGCGTTCTCGCCGAGCATCATGCGGGTTTCGGTCGGATCCACGTCGGCGAAGGCGAGGCGCATGTTCTCCCGGGAGTAGGGCCAGCATCCCTCGTAGTGGGGGTAGTCGTTGCCCCAGAGGATCCGGTCCACGCCCACCACCTCGCGCCCCTCGATGTCCCGGGGATGGGGGAAGCTGGCGCCGTACCAGCAGTTTCTTCGGGCGTAGACGCTCGCGGGGTGGGGCGGGAGATCCTCGGCGGTGGTGTCGATCTCCCCGATCATCCCGGCCCGCGCCGCCGCGAGCATGCCGTCGAGCCGTGCGAGGAGCGAGGGCACCCACGCGCAGCCGGACTCGGTCACGATCAGCTTGAGGCGCGGAAAGCGCTCGAAGACGCCCCCCACGATGAGCTGGACCAGGCCCCGCTGGATGTAGAAGGGCATTTCCACCACCCAGAGGACCTGGGAGCCCGGCTGGTCTCCGTAGTCCGGGGTCCCCTGCCCGGAGTGCTGGTTCATCACGAGGTCGTGATCCTGGATCGCGGCCCAGAGGCGGTCGTAGTCCCGGTGGTGGAGCGGCTTGAGATGGGTGTCACTGGGAGCCGGCAGCGGCAGCAGCACGCCGCCGCGGAGGCCGTGCCGTGCGATCCACTCCACGTCGCGGATGGCATCGTCGATGTCGTTCAGGTGGATCAGGCCGACTCCGGCCCGGCGCTCCGGTGCCTCGGAGCAGAAGTCTGCGAGCCAGCGGTTGTGCGCCCGGGTTCCCGCCAGCCAGCGCGGGTACTGCTCCGGCCGGGCCAGCGGAGAGACGTGGTAGGCCCGGTCGTAGAAGGGCGGAACGGTGTTGGGGTAGACGACCTCGGCCACGACCCCGTCGCGCTCGAGGTCCGCGATGCGCTCGGCGGAGTTCCAGTTCTTCGTCTTCTTCTTGCCGAGGTGCCGGCGGGCGGGGTTCCGGTAGCTCGCCCGCCACGCGTCGAACTCCTCGCGCCAACCGGGGTCGAGGTACTCGCGGTAGGTGTCGAGGGAGGCCCCGGCGTGGGCATCGCCGGTGATCACGACGTACGGGCGGGAGACATCGGAGGGATCGGACATCGTCGACTCCTGGCGGCCGGGTGGAAGGCACACGGGGCGGAGGCACCCCCGACCATCCGGGGGCCGACCCTTCGTGGCCCGCAAACTGTCACCCAGTGTCACATAAATCGACCCGGGCGGGCAACCGGCTCCCATCGCCCCTCTCGGTCCGGGTCGCAGTCGAAGGGAGCCGAGGCAGTCTCCCCCACGA
>JALSIO010000578.1 GCA_026989995.1 Myxococcales bacterium | reverse complement strand
CGGTCTGCGGGATCTCTCCCCCTATCGCGAGGACCGGGCCGCGCTCGAGGCGATGGCAGACCGCCCGAGCCTGCGCTGCTCGGCCTGAGCCGGCCCGGCCACCGATGCACGAACCCTCCCCGCAAGACGCCCCGAAGGCCACCGGCCCGGACGAGACCCGGCGGCCGCTCCGGGTTCTCTTCCTCTGCACCGGCAACGCCTGCCGCTCGCAGATGGCCGAGGGCTGGGCGCGCCACCTCGGGCGCGGTCGTCTCGAGGCCCGCTCGGCCGGCATCGAGGTGCACGGCCAGGATCCCCGCGCCATCGCGGTGATGCGCGAGGCGGGGGTCGACATCTCGAAGCAGCCCTCCACCCGCGTCGACGACACCCTGCTCCGGTGGGCCGACCTCGTGGTGACGGTCTGCGGCCACGCCGACGAGCACTGCCCCGTGCTGCCGCCGCGCACCGAGCGCGCGCACTGGCCGCTCGAGGATCCTGCCCGCGCTCGCGGGAGCGAGGCGGAGGTCATGGCGCTCTTCCGCGCGATCCGCGACGAGATCCGCGACCGGGTCCGGGTCCTGGTCGATGCGCGCCCCGGGAAGGGTGCGGTGCGCGATGCCCGCGAAGGGAGACCGACGGCCGGGCACGAGGAGGGGAATGCATGAGCGCGGGATGCGCCGCGGCCCGCGAGCGGGCCGCGGCGCCGACCCTGGGAGTCTTCGAACGCCACCCGACGGCATGGGTCTTCGCGTGCATCGTGGCCGGCATCGCGCTCGGCCTTCGGCTCCGTGCGCCCTTCGAGCTTCTCGGGCAGATCGAGGTGGCGCAGATCAACCTGCCGGTTGCGGTGCTCGGGTGGCTGATGATCGTGCCCATGCTGCCCAAGGTCGATCTCCATGGCGCTGCTCGCCTCGGTCTTCGTGTGGAGCCATCTGTGTGAGGGAGACCCGGAATTCACGCTGTCGCAGGTCGCACTGAACGACACCATCGTGGTCTTCGCCTTCGCACCGATCGTCGGGCTCCTGCTCGGACTCGCCTCGGTCGCCGTGGCGACCGCGGTCAGTGTCTTCGGCATCGACTCGGGCGCGGCCCTGGCCATGGTGGTCGGGGTCCTGATCGAGGTGCCGGTGATGCCGAGCGTGGTGCGCATCGTTCTTCGCAGCCGGGCGTGGTACGAGCGCGGCGCAGCCGCCGCCGCGCCCCTCGCGGCCACCGGCGCGGAGGACTGATCCCGCGGGGCCCGGCTTGTGCGGGGCGGGCCTCGGCTCCTCCCTCCGGCCGGGGCGCAGGAAGGTGCCCGTGAAGGTTTTCATGTGGCTCGGTATCGCGCTCGCGGCCTACGTAGCGTTGGTCGTCTTCTTCGAGGCGGTCCTGCTCGGAAGCCTCCGGCCGGAGCTCCGCCGCACGGGCGTTCCGACCCTCGTCCTGACCACCTTCGACGAGTCGGGGGCGCCGCACCCGCGGCGGCTCGCGCCCCTCGAGCTCGACGACAGGATCTACGTCTCCGCCCACCACGGGACCCGGGGCGGGTACTCCCGGGCTCTCGGGAACCGGCGGGTCCGGGTCGCGATCGAAGACACGGAGGCCGATTTTCTCGCCGTGCCGGTGGAGGGCGAGGAAGCGGAGCGGGTGGTGTCCGCGTACCCGACTCCCTTGCTCATCCGGGTCCTGATGGGCTTCCCTCCCTGGCGGAACGTCCTGCGGCCCGACCCGGTCGGCTGGCAGCCCGGGCCGGAGCGGCAGGGAGGTCGCCGCGGGCGGGCCCGTCCCGCGGCCCCGCAGACCGCGAAGGCAGACCGCGTGCGCGCACCCCTCTACTCCCACCGGCCGGACGAGATCTTCCACCCCGCGACGCTCGAGGATCCGCAGGAGCTCTACGCTCGGCTTCGCGCCCGGACGCCGGTCGCGCGGATTGGCGGGACGGGGGCCCACCTCGTCGCGACCTGGGATCTCATCGATGAGATCCTCTCCCGGGAGGCGGACTTCTCCGCCAACCTGACGGGCGTCCTGATGCGCGGCCCGGGCGGCGAGCCGCGGATCTTCGAGCTTCCGCCGATGAGCGAGGAGATGGATGCGCTGGCCACCGCCG
>JALSIO010000577.1 GCA_026989995.1 Myxococcales bacterium | reverse complement strand
CGGCCCACAGGCCGCCGCGGTCGTCGTAGACCACCACCTCCGTATCGTTGGCGATCCCGAGGCGCCCCATGAGCCCTTCGAAGCGGTCGGCCCGAAGCACCCGGAGCGGGTCGTCCGGGTCGACGAGCTCGCCCATGGGGTCCAGGAACACGGCGCCCGGCACGTGCCCCGCCTCGTAGCCGACCCGCCCGGGAACCGGTTCGAGACCGCCCCCCGGCGCCGGACGAACGTCGAAGCGGGCATCCACCACCCGGATCCCGGGCTCGTCGAGCCGGGCGGCCAGCCACCGGGGCTCGGCGAGGAACGGCCCGTCGAGTGCAGCCGCGGACATCGCCCCGAGCATAGCCCGCTCCGGCCTCGGGTGCGGCGGGAGCGGGTGGAGGACCGGCGGGGCCGCCCGAGGCCCCCCGGCCGGCCCGCCGGGCGACGGATCAGAGGGTGGCGACGAGCCCTTCGACGTCGAGGACCTTCACGAGCGAGCCGTCGGAGAGCTTGACCAGAGAGGTCACGAATGCGCCGGCCAGTCCCTCGCCCGGGGGCCGCTCCTCCTGTCCGGGACGGCAGGAGGTCACCGACTGGACCCGGTCCACCAGCAGACCCGCATGGACGGTACCGGCCCGGACCGCCATGACGAGCTCCCGCGTGCGGTCCCGCAGCATGGCGACGGCGGCGTCGAAGAGCAGCAGCATGTCGGACAGGTAGCCGTTCCTCGTGTCCTCGACGAGGCGGATCGCCGCGGCCTCGTCTCCCCGCTGGCGGAGGTCGAGACACCGTGTCGCGATGCCGTGGATCCGCCGGTGCGGTTCGTCGAACTTCTCCAGGTGGTGGGCGAAGGCCGGGTCCTCGGTGCGGAAGGTGTCGTACCAGCGGCCGAAGGCGCACTTGTGGGGATCGGTGGCCAGGTCGAAGCGGACGCCCTCCCGGACCGAACGCTCCAGCGCCTCGAGCCACCGGATGTGATCCGCCCGACGCTCTGCGAGCATCGTCACCAGCGCCTCCCGTTCCTCGTCGAGCCCGGGCATGCCCAGACGGCGGCGGAGATCGACCAGCGGGATCACGCGATCCCGAAGCCGCATCAACCCCCGCAGGTACGGTGCCCCCCCCCGACGGGCTCCACGTCCTCCAGGATCGTGATCTCCTCGACGCTGCCGATGGGCACACCGTAGCGTCCCGGACCCAGCGCGAAGGTCACGAGCTGCCGTCCTTCCGGCTCCGCCGTCGCCACCTGCATTCCTTCCACGGGCCTGCCTCCCCGGCCCCTCCATCGGAACCTCACCGCGGGCTCCTGAGCGGTCCCTGCGTCGCCCGCCTCCCCGGCCGGGCGGCCGGCCGGGAGTCCGTCGAAGGCGCACCGGGAGACCCCCTACCCCGCACCGGCGGCCCCCGGGGCGGCGAAGCCGACGCCGACCGGTTCCGGAATCGCCGGGGCGCCCCACCGCGCTCGAGCCGCTCGGGGTTTCGCCTGCCTCAACTCGAGGCGGCGTGCAGCCGATCCACGGCGGCGTCGCGGCGAGCCGCCGCTGGAAGAGGCCCGATGCCCGACCGCGAGATCAGCGACGACGACCGCGAACTCTGCCGCGACTTCGTGGCCGAGAGCCGCGAGGTGGTGGAGACCTCGGAACCGCTCCTGATCGAACTCGAGCGGGTGTGCGGGGAATCCGGGGCGGTGGACACCTCGGTCATCGACTCCCTGTTTCGCGCCTTCCATTCCATGAAGGGGGCGGGGGATTCCTCGATCTACATAATATCGTGTCGGTTACCCACCAGGCGGAATCCCTCCTCGACCTCTTCCGCCAGGGACAGGCCCGCGTTCGATCGTCGCACATCACGGCACTCTGCCGTGCCCTCGACCTCACCAAGCGCATGCTCGACCAGGTGGAGGTGGAATGCCACGACGAGGGCTTCGAGGACGAGGCCCGCGAGGTGGTGGCCCTCCTCGAGGCGGAGATGGGGCGCGCGGGCGCCTCGGAGGCCGAAGCGGGCGCCGGGTCGACTCCGGCTCCGCCCGCCACCTCCGGCGAGGCGGACGCCCCTGCGCCGGACGACGCCGCCGCAGCCACGGGAGCAG
>JALSIO010000576.1 GCA_026989995.1 Myxococcales bacterium | reverse complement strand
CACCCGGCGGGCCGCCCACCTCCCCGCGCACCGGGGCCAGTGGGCGCTCCCCGGCGGCCGCGTGGACCCCGGCGAGGACGCGGCCTCGGCGGCACTCCGGGAGCTCCGCGAGGAGGTGGGCATCGAAGCCGACCCGGGCGCCGTCCTCGGGCTGCTCGACGACTACCCGACCCGCTCGGGCTACCTCATCACACCGGTGGTGGTGTGGGCGCCGGAGGCGACGGAGCTCCGTCCGAACCCGGTGGAGGTGGCCGGGGCCTGGCGGGTTCCGGTGTCGGACCTCGACGCCCCGGAGGTGCCGGCGTTGCGCCGGATCCCGGAGAGCCCCCGGCCGTTGCTCGGTGTCCCCCTGCGCTCGCTCGGCGCCGAGATCCACGCTCCTACCGCGGCGGTCCTCTACCAGCTCGCCGAGGTGGCCTTCCGGGGCCGCCCCACCCGGGTGGAGCACTACGAGCAACCGGTCTTCGCCTGGCGCTAGCCCCGGCCACCCGGCCCTCGCGCGGGCCCGGGCTGCCGCGCCTCGCCGGCGCGGCCGGGGCGGCTGCTACCTTCCCCCCATGTCGCGGACCCCGCTCCTCGTGACCGGCGCGGCGGGCTTCATCGGCACCCGCTTCCTCGACTCCCTACGCGAGCGGGGGCTTCCCTTTCTCGCCGCCGACCACCCCGGCCACTTCCGATCGCGCCCCGAACACGCCCCGGTGGACGAGGCCCGGATCCTCGACCGGGAGGGGCTGCCGGAGCGGCTGCGCCGGGAGCGGCCCGCGCTCGCCGGGATCGTGCACCTCGGCGCCTGCACCGACACCACCGAACTCGACGAGGCCTTCCTCCGGCGGGTCAACCTCGAGTACTCGGTGGAGCTCTTCCGCTTCGCCACCGAGGCAGGGATTCCCTTCATCTACGCCAGCAGCGCCGCCACCTACGGGGACGGCCGCTTCGGCTACGACGACGACGCGGCGCTCACCCCCAAGCTCGAGCCACTCAATCCCTACGGCCGCTCGAAACTCGAGTTCGACCTCTTCGCCCTCGGATGCGAGGCGCGGGGGAGGACGCCTCCGCGGTGGGCCGGCTTTCGCTTCTTCAACGTGTACGGGTTCGGCGAGCGCCACAAGGGGCGCATGGCGAGCGTGGTGCTCCACGCCTTCGACCAGATCCGCGCCACGGGCCGGGTCCGTCTCTTCCGGAGCCACCGCCCCGGGATCGCCGACGGCCACCAGTGTCGGGACTTCGTCTTCGTGGACGACGTCGTCGACGTGCTGCACTTCGCGCTGCAGGAGCCCTCGGTGCGGGGCATCTTCAACCTCGGCACGGGACGGGCGCGGACCTTCCTCGATCTCGCCCACGCCAGCTTCGCCGCCCTCGGTGCCGAGCCGGAAATCGAGTTCATCGACACGCCCCCGGCGATCCGGGAGCGGTACCAGTACTTCACCGAGGCCCGGATGGAGCGCCTGCGGGCCGCCGGCTACACGAAGCCCTTCACGCCCCTCGAAGACGGCGTCGCCCGCACCGTGGCGCACCTGCTCGAGGCAGCCGGCTAGCGGTGGCACGGGGGCCGAGGCTCGACGGGCGCCGGCCCGTGGGGAAAGCGGGTGTGGACGGAGGGCCCTCCCGGTGATCGACTTCTCCCTCGACCCGGAGCTCGAGCTCATCCGCGACACCGCGCGGCAGTTCGCGACAGAGGAGCTCCTGCCCCGCCACCGCGAGTTCGAGGGCGCGCGGGGCCTTCCGCCGGAGGTGCAGCGCCGCTTCGCGGAGACCGGCCTCGCCCTCGTCGAGCTTCCGGAATCACTCGGGGGAGCAGGACTCGGCGCCCTGGCCCGGGTCCTGGTGCTCGAGGAGCTCGGCGCCGCCGACCCGGGCGCCGCCCTCGCCCTCGACCCCCTCGGACCGGCGCTCTACCCCCTCGCCGTGTTCGGGGGGGAGGAGGCGCTCGTGCGGCACGCCGCGCCCCTTCTCGAGCAGCCGGGAGCCCGGGCAGTGCTGGCCTTCGACCCGGTGCCGGAGCTCTCCGAGGAGGCGGGGCGGGTGTCCGGCCGGCTCGCCTACGTGCCCTCCGACCGGATCGACCTCCTCGTGGTGCTCGAGAAGGAGCGCGCCTACGTGGTTCGCGAGGGCCTCTCCCTCGGGCCCGTGCGGGGGGCCGGCCTGCGCGCCGCGGGCGCGGCCGAGGTGCGGGCCGAAGGCGCGCCGATCGAAGCCTCCTTCGTGAACACCCCGGCGGCCCGGGAGTCGCTCGCCCGGGCGCGCCTCTACCTGGCGGCGCTGCTGCTCGGCGTGCTCCGCGCGGCCTCCGAGTACGCCCGGAGCTACGCCGTCGAGCGGGTGGCCTTCGGGCGTCCCATCGCCCACCACCAGGCCCTCGCCTTCCTGCTGATGGACATGGAAAGCGCCGTCGCCGGCGTGCGGGCCCTGGTGCACGAGGCCGCCTGGCGGCTCGACCAAGGGCTTTCCGCCATGCTGGCCTGCGCCACCGCCTTCACGGAGGCCTGCGAGCAGGCGGTCTTCGTGGGGCCGAACGCGGTGCAGGTGCTCGGCGGCCACGGCTTCATGCAGGACTACCCGGTCGAGAAGCACATGCGGGAGGCCCGGGCGCTTTCGCTGCTGCTCGGCGGCCCGGACGCCGCCCGCGACGAGGCCGGCAGCCTGCTCGTCCGGGAGACCGGGCCGATCGAGCTCGGCGCGAGGGAGCCGTGATGGACCTCCGCATCGACTCCGCGACCGCCAGACGCCTCGAGCAGGTCGCCGCCCTCGGCGCCGCACAGATGCGGCCGCTCGGCCTCGAGGCCGATCGCCTCGGGCGCCCGATCCCGGCGGACCACCCCTTCTTCGCGACCCTCGTGCGCCTGGGCCTCGGCCGCACCCGCTGGTCCGGCCGCCCCGGGCCCGTCACCGGCGGCGGGCCGCCCGTCGAGGGCGAGGCCACCGGTGCCCGTCACTTCGTCTGTCTCGCCGAGGAGATGGCGTACTGGGACCGCGGGGTGGCGGTGGCCTTTCCGGGCCCCGGCCTGGGCGAGCCCCCGGTGCTCTCCATGGGCACGCCGGAACAGCAGGAGCGCTTCCTCGGCCCCTTCCGCAAACCGGACCGGCCGCGCTGGGCGGCCTTCGCCATGACCGAACCCGGAGCCGGCTCGGACGTCGCCCGGATCCGCACCCTGGCCCGGCGGGAGGGCGACCACTACGTGCTCGACGGAGAGAAGTCCTTCGCCGCCAACGCGAGCCGGGCCGACTGGATCGTGGTCTGGGCCACCGTCGACCCCTCTGTCGGCCGCGCGGGCCACCGCGCCTTCGTGGTGGAGCGCGAAACGCCGGGACTCGGCGACTTCAAGATCGAGCGGAAGATGGGCCTCAAGGCCTACGAGTCCACCTCCTTCACGTTGCGCAACTGTCGCGTCCCGGCAGAGAACCTGCTCGGCGGCGAGGAGCACTACCGCGGGCGCGAGGGCTTTCGCGGGGCGATGCGCTCGTTCAACGCCACCCGTCCGGCGATCGCGGCCATGGCGGTCGGAATCGGCCGCGCCGCCCTCGACGCGACGGTGGAGTTCGCCCGGGAGGCGGGGCTCTCCGGTGACCCCCGGGTGCGCGACCGGATCGAGCGGGCCCACCGCAAGCTGCGGGCCGCCCGGCTCCTCTGCCACCGGGCCGCCTGGCTCGCCGACCTCGGCCGCGCGAACATGGTGGAGGCGTCGATGGCCAAGGCGGTGGCCCCCGCGGCGGCGCTCGAGGCGGCGGCGCTCGGCATGGAGGTGCTCGGCGCCGTGGGCGCCCGCGGCGACCACCTGATCGAAAAGCTCTTCCGCGACGTCAAGGCGATGGACATCGTCGAGGGAACCGGCCAGATCCAGCGGATCGTGATGGCGCGGCACCTGGTGAACCTCCCCCGGGATGCCTGAGGGCGACGCGGGCCTGCCGCCGCAGGGCCCGCCCGAAGGGGAGGAGCCTGGGAGGCGCGCGGGACCGACCGATCCCGGGGCGCTCGCAGCGCAGATCGACGCCTGGATCGAGGCGACGCGCCGGCGCCTCGCCGGCGACCTCCGCTTCCGCGAGCTCCGGCGCGGCGTGCAGGCGGTCTCGTACCACTACGTGGAGGCGCGGGAGGCGCCGCGGCTCGGCGCACGCGTCCTCGGCGGGCGGGCGCGGCGCGCCGCCTTCTCCTGCTATTTCGCCCCGCTCCACTTCCTCGCCTGCCACCACCTCGCCGCCCCGAGACTCCTCGGGGCGCTGCGTGCGGGGGAGCTTTCGCCACCGGCGCGCATCGTGGACGCGGGCTGCGGCACCGGCGCCTCCGGGGCCGGCCTCGCGAGCGCGCTTCCGGCGCCGCGGCCCCGGATCCTGGGCCTCGACCGCTCCGGCTTCGCCCTCGGCGAAGCCCGGCACACCTGGGCGGCCTTCGGGCTTCGCGGAACGGCCATCCGGGGGGAGATCCCGCGGAGCCTCCCCCGGCCGAGGGCCGGCGACCTCTGGCTGCTGGCCTACGTCACGAACGAGCTCGGCGACACCGAGCGGGAGGCCCTCGTGGGCCGCCTCCGTGCACTCCAACGGGCGGGTGGGGCCGCGTTGGTGGTGGAACCGCTCGCCAGGCCCGTGGCTCCATGGTGGGGCGATCTCGACCGGGCGCTGCCGGGCTCCCGAAGCGGCGTGGAGCGCGCGCGGATCCCGCTCCCGGATCTCGTGGCCCGGCTCGACCGCGCCGCGGGCCTCGACCACGCAACCCTCGGGGCCCGCGTGCTCCTCGTGCCGCCCGAGGGCCGGCCCCGGAAGGCGCCCACGCCGGTGCGCACCCCCCGCGCGTCCGTGCTGCTGCCGGTCCGCGACGCGGCCGGAACCCTCGGCGCCGCCCTCGCGACCGTGGCCCGCCAGAGCGAGCGCGACTTCGAATGCGTCGTGGTCGACGACGGGTCCCGCGACGGCTCCGCGGAGTGCGCCGAGGCCGTGGCCCGGCGCGACCCCCGCTTCCACGTGCTCCGGCTGCCGCGCCGCGGCCTGGTCCACGCGCTTCTCGAGGGGCTCGGACGCTGCCGCGCCCCGGTCGTGGTGCGGATGGACGCCGACGACCTGATGCACCGCGAGCGGATCCGGCTCCAGCTCGGTTTCCTCGACGCGCATCCGGGGCTCGCCGGCGTGGGCTGCGGGGTGCGGATCTTCCCGCGGCGGGGTCTCGCACCCGGCCGGCTCCGCTACGAAGCCTGGTTGAACGCACTCGACACGCCGGAGGCCGTCCTCCGGGACGCCTTCGTGGAGTGTCCCGTGGCCCACCCCGCGCTCGCCCTGCGCCGGGAGGTCCTCGACCGCCATCCCTGGCGGGAAGGGCCCTGGCCCGAGGACTACGACCTCGTCCTCCGCATCCTCCGGGCGGGGGCACGCCTCGCCAACCTCCCCCGGCGCCTCCACCTCTGGAGGGACCACCCCGGGCGTCTCTCCCGCACGGACCCGCGCTACGGGCCCGACCGCTTCACGGCCCTGCGCGCCCACCACCTCGCCGCGGGCTTCCTCGCCGATCGCCCCGACTACGTGCTCTGGGGGTACGGGGCGACCGGCCGCGCCCTCCGGCGTGCGCTCGCCCGGGAGGCACGCGAGCCCTCCCACATCGTGGAGGTGCATCCCCGGCGGCTCGGCCAGCGGATCCACGGCGCCCCCGTGGTCCCCCCCGCGGAGCTCGCGCGCCTCCGGGGCCGGAAGGTGGTCGCCTCGGTCGCCGGCCCCGCGGCCCGCGCGGAGATCCGCGCCCACCTCGTCTCGCTCGGCTTTCGCGAGCTCGAGGACTTCGTCTGCGCCGCCTGAGCCCCGCGCGGCGAGACTGCGGCTGGAAGGGCTCCTCGCGGCGCCTCCCTCGGGGCCGTGGCCTCGTGACGGGGCTTCAGGCCGGCAGCCGGGCCCCGAGGGCCTCGAGGGCCGCGCGGGCCTTGTCGAGGGTCTCGCGGTACTCCGCCGCCGGAACCGAGTCCGCCACGATCCCGCCGCCCACCTGTACGAGCGCGCGCCCACCCCGCAGGACCACGGTGCGGATCAGCACCGAGAGGTCGGCGCGCCCGCGCGCGTCGAGGTAGCCCGCGCAGCCGGCGTAGAACCCCCGGCAAACCGGTTCGAGACGGTCGAGGAGACGAAGCGCCGCCAGCTTGGGAGCGCCGGTCATCGAAGCCGGCGGGAAGGCGTCGCGGAGCACGTCGAGCGCGTCGGCGCCCCGCCGCAGCCGGCCGCGGACCACCGACACGAGCTGGAACACCGTCGGGTGGGCCTCCACCCGGAACAGCTCCGGAACTTCGACGCTGCCCGGCACGCAGGCGCGGGCGAGGTCGTTGCGCATCAGGTCCACGATCATGGCGTTCTCGGCCCGCTCCTTGACCGAGGTCACGAGCTCGAGGGCGAGTCGGGCGTCCTCGCCGGGATCCGGGTGCCGAGGACGGGTGCCCTTGATCGGGCAGGTCTCCACCCACCCGTCCTCGTCGACCCGAAGGAAGCGCTCGGGGGAGGCGGACAGGAGGGTGGCCTCGGGAAGGCGGAGGAGCGCCGCGAAGGGCGCGGGCGAGCGCCGACGCAGCCGCGCGTAGAGCCCCTCCGCCGCTCCGGCGAAGGGCACCTCGAGGCGGTGGGTGAGGCAGAGCTGGTACACCTCGCCCTGCGCGATCCACTCCCGGGCGCGCTCGACGGCCTTCACGTAGCCCGCCTCGTCGAAGTGGGCGCGAACCGGAATCCCGGCCGGCGCCGCCGGTTCCGACGGAGAGGGCCGCCGGAGCCATCCCGCGGCGGCGTCCCTGGCCGCCTCCGCCCGCTGCCGGGCGGTACGCCGGTCGCGGGCGGCGCCGAGCCCCACGGCGAAGCTCCTGCCCGCCACGTGGTCCACCACCCGGAGGCGGTCGACGAGGAGCGCGACCAGGTCCGGCAGCCGGAGGTCGTCGAGCGCGCGGAGGTCGACGCCGGTGGTCGTTCGTGCCAGCTCGTGGGCCAGGATCAGCACCACGCCCCCGGCAAAGGGCAGGTCCGGCCCGCCGTCGACCGGCGCCGGTGGGAGGAGCGAACGCAGGGTGGCAAAGGGCTCGCCCGGCAGGACGCGGGGCGGGCCCGGCTCGAGGTGGCCGAGCGCACGGCGGACGCGCAGCTCCAGCCGGTCCCCGCGGATGCGCACCACCGCCGCCGGGTCGAGGCCGGCCAGGCTGAACCGGGCCCGCGGGGGCTCGACGCGGGCGCTCTCGAGCAGCCACGGGAAGTCGCCGCCCGGCCGGCCGCCGACGAGCCCCAGCAGATCCTCGGCCGGCCCGAGTTCATCTGCGAGCTGCACGGTGTGCACGGCTGCCAGCCTACCCGGTCGCCGCCCGGCCATCGACCGGCCCGGCGCGAGGCCCTGCCCCGGTATACTGCGCCCGGAGGAGGAGAACCGTGACCGCCTTTCCCGACCCGGTTCGCGTGGATCTCCCGCCCGGCCCCGACGGAGGCGGGGGCATCGGGATTTCCGTGCACGAGGTCGGCGAGGGGCCGGCCGTCGTGTTCTGCCACGGCTTCCCGGAGCTCGCCTACTCCTGGAGGCACCAGCTCCCCGCCGTGGCCGCCGCCGGCTTTCACGCCATCGCCCCGGACATGCGCGGCTACGGGGGGAGCGACCGCCCCGACGAGACCGAGGCCTACGACCTCGGCCACCTCTGCGGCGATCTCGTCGCCCTCCTCGACGCGCGCGGCATCGAACGGGCCGTCTTCGTCGGGCACGACTGGGGCGGCTTCGTCGCCTGGGCCATGCCGGTGCTCCACCCGGAGCGCTGCCTCGGGGTCGTGGGCGTGAACACGCCCTACAGCCAGCTCCCCCGCACCGAGTTGCTCCGCACGCTCGTCGGCGGCCGGGACGAGCGGCTCTACCTCCTCTGGTTCCAGAAGCCCGGCGTGGCCGAGGCCGTGCTCGACCGCAACCCCCGGCTGGTCTTCGAACGGCTGGTGCGCCGTGGCGTGGATCCGATGGAGACGGCGAAGCGGCTCCTCGAGTCCGGTGAGCTCGACATGAACCCCTTCCGCCGGCTCGAAGAGATGGAGCCCGTGGGAGAGCCCCTGCTCTCGGAGGAGGAGCTCGCCCGCTACGCCGAGGTCTTCGGCCGGACCGGTTTCCGGGGCGGCATCTCCTGGTACCGCAACATCGACCGAAACCAGGACCGCTGGCCCTCGGTGGGGCAGCAGAAGCTCGACCTCCCGGCGCTGATGATCCTGGCCGAGTGGGACCCGGTCCTCCGGCCGGAGATGGCCGCCGGCATGCCCGCCCTCGTGGGCGACCTCGAGATGCACACGCTGCCCCGCTGCGGCCACTGGACCCCGCAGGAGCAGCCGGAGGATCTGAACCGGCTGCTCGTGGACTGGCTCCGGCGCCGCCTCGCCGGGAGCCGCTAGCCGAGGGGCGGGCGACCGGCTGGGCTACGCTCGGCGCGATGCAGCCGGTCCTCTACTTCCACGCCGGATGCCCGGACGGCTTCGGCGCCGCCTTCGCCGCCTGGCGCGCCTGGGGCGGGAAGGGGTCGTTCGAGCCCATGGGGCACGACGACGAGCTACCGGTTGCGGAGCTCGCCGGCCGCCTCGTGGTCTTCGCCGACATCGCCCCCCGGAACGAAGCCCTTCGCGTGCTGCTCGAGGTCGTCGACCGCCTCGTCGTGCTCGACCACCACCTGAGCGCGCGGGATCGCTACCGGTCGGACCCGTCGCTCGAGAACCTGGTGCGCATGGGCGGCCACCAGGTGGTCTTCGATCTCGATCGCTCCGGTGCCGTGCTCGCCTGGCAGCACTTCCACCCGGGCGAGCCGGTTCCCGACCTTCTCCGCTACGTCGAGGACCAGGACCTCTGGCGCTTCGCGCTTCCCCGCTCCCGCGAGGTGAACGCCGCCCTCTCCTCCTACCCGCGGGAGTTCCCGGTCTGGGAGGAGCTCGCGCGGCGCCCCGTGGAGGAGCTCGCGGCCGAGGGGGAGCCCATCGTGCGCGCCAACCGGATCGAGGTGCAGCAGGCGCTCCGCTTCGCCCACCCGGTGGCACTCGGAAGACTCCGGGTCGAAGCGGTGAACTCCACCGTCCTGCGAAGCGCGATCGGTCACGAGCTGGCCAAGCGCGCCGCCCACGGCGTGCCGGCAGGCCTCGTCTACCGGCTGGTGGGGAGGACCGTTCACGCCACCTTGTACTCGACGGGGGATTTCGACGTCGCCCGCCTCGCCGTCGAGCGGGGGGGTGGCGGCCATCGCAACGCCGCGGGATTCCTCGTTTCCCTCGAAGACTGGCTGCGCGACTACGTCGCCTGAGAGCGATCGCCCACCCACCCGGCGCCGGCGGCGACGGCCGCGGCCTATCCGTCGACTTCCGAGGGGGCGCGGGTCTCGAGGGCGAGGGCGTGGATCTCCTCGCGCATCTCCCGCTCGAGGACGCCGTAGACGAGCCGCTGCCGCTCCACCCGGGAAAGCCCCTCGAAGCGCGGCGAGACGATGCGCGCGCGGAAGTGCCCGCGCCCTTCGCGGGCGCCGGCGTGCCCGGCGTGGAGGTGGCTCTCGTCCACCACCTCCACCCGGGCACCGAGCTCGCTCCGGAGCTTCTCCTCGATGCGGGTGCGCCGGTCGATGCTCATGCGTCCTTCGGCAGGCCGAGGATCCGTTCGGCGATGATGTTCTTCTGGATGTTGGGTGTCCCGCCCCCGATCACCACCTCCGGCCAGGAGAGGGAGAAGCGCTGCCAGCCGCCGCCGTCCACGGCGGCCGCACCCCCCGCCACCGCGCCCCGCGCGCCCTGCATCTCGAGCGCGAGCTCGCCGATCTCGATCTCGAGGGCGGCCCGGTGCAGCTTGTTGATGGAGGTCTCGCTCCCGAGGGGCTCGCCCTTGAGCTGCCGGGTCAGGAAGCGCATGCCGTTCAGCCGCATGGCCTCGATGCGCGTGTCGATGGAGGCGATGCGGCGCCGGACCTCCGGGTCCTCCGCGGCGGGGCGGCCGCGCCGGACGGTGCGGCGCGCGAGCTCCCGCAGCGCGTCGAGGCGCCGGCGGAGGCCCTCGATCTCGGAGATCCCGGAGCGCTCGTGGGCGAGCGCGGACACGGTGACGCGCCAGCCCTCGCCCTCCTCGCCGAGCCGGTTTTCCACCGGAACCCGGACGTTGTCGAAGAAGACCTCCGCGAACATGGAACCGCCCGACATGTTCCGGATGGGCCGCACGGTGATCCCCGGCGTGTCCATGGGGACGAGCAGGCAGGTGATTCCCTTGTGCTTGTCGGACGGGTCGGTGCCGGTGCGCACGAGGAGGATCATCCACTTCGACCACATGGCGATGGACGTCCAGATCTTCTGGCCGTTCACCACGTAGTGGTCGCCCTCGCGCACCGCCCGGCACTTGAGTGCGGCGAGATCGCTTCCCGCGTCCGGCTCCGAGTATCCGGTGCACCACTGGTAGGCGCCGTCGAGGATGTCGGGGATGAAGCGCTTCTTCTGCTCCTCCGTGCCGTACTCGATGATGGCCGGGCCCACCCACGCAAGACCCATGAAGCAGGTCCCGAGGGGCGGTGCCTTGCGCTTCGCCATCTCCTCCTTCAGGATCACCTGCTTCATGAGGCTTCCGCCCCCGCCACCGACCTCGGCCGGCCACGAGAAGCCCACCCAGCGCTTCTCGCGGACCTTGCGGTTCCACTCGGCGAGGAACTCCGGACCCCGCTGGTCCTCCGGGGGCAGGTTCTCGTCCAGGAAGGCGCGCACCTCCTCCCGGAACGCCTCCTCCTCGGGGGTGAGCTGGAAATCCATCAGAGTCCTCCCAGTGCGGCCACGCGCTCGCTGTGGAAGCCGGCATCGCCGAAGGCGGGCCGGAGCCACCGCGCCCGCTTCAGGTAGAGGTGGGCGTCGTACTCCCAGGTGTAGCCGATGGCCCCGTGGAGCTGGACCGTGTCGAGTCCGAGCCGCGGAAAGGCCTCGCTGGCATAGGCCTTGGCCCGGGAGGCGGCCAGCGGCACCTCCTGCGGCGCGTGATCCAGGCACCAGGCGGCGAAGTACACCAGCGACTTCACCGACTCGATGTCCACGTAGGACTCGGCGAGCGGGTGCTTCACGCCCTGGAAGCGCCCGATCGGCTGGCCGAACTGGACCCGCTGCCTGGCGTAGTCCACCGTGAGGGCCAGGGCGGCCTCGGCGGCTCCCACCCCCTCCGCCGTGACCACCACCGCGCCTCGGTCGAAGGCCCGCGCGATGGTCGGCCACGCCGCTCCCGGCGCGCCGAGGAGATCCGCCTCGCCCACGCGCACGCCCTCGAGGCGGAGCCGCCCGGATCGCTTGGTGAGGTCGACGCCCTCGTTCGGGTCCACCGAGACGCCGGCGGCGCCGGCCGGGACGAGTGCGAGCGAGACGCCCTCGGCGCCCTCGCTCCCCGGGCTGCGAAAAGCGACGGCGAAGACATCCGCAGCGGTCGCGTCGGCCACCACCTCCTTGTCTCCGGTGAGGAGGAAGCCCCCGCCGTCGGGCTCCCCCACCGTGCGGATGGCGCGCGGGTCCGGCCACTCCTCCTCGTCGCCGAAGGCGAGGGTTCCGATGCGGCGCCCGGCGGCGATCTCCGGCAGCCAGGCCCCCTGCTGGGCCTCGCTGCCCGCGTCCTCGAGCAGCGCGGCGAAGAGGCTCGCCGACAGCAGCGGGGTGGGCACCAGGCTCCGGCCGAGCTCCTCGAGGAGCCCCACCTGGTCCACGGCGCCGAGCCCCGCCCCGCCGAAGCGTTCGGGGATGGTCAGCCCCAGCCACCCGAGCTCGGCCATGCGCCGGTGGAGCTCGGGGTCGAATCCGGGCCCCTCGGCGATCCGCCGCACCTCGGTCATGGGGACGTTCTCGTCGAGGAACTTCCGCACCTCCGCGCGGAGGAGCTGCTGCTCTTCCGTGAATCCGAAGTTCATTCCCTCTCCGTCTGGCCCGCGGGGGTGCTCGCCCCGGTCCGGGGGTTCGGACTCTGGTATGGTTAGCGCGCCAGATTGACCGATCAATCGGTCGGCTCGGCCGGAGGAGCCCATGTCCCCCACCCGACGCCGTCTCCGCTCCGTCGCCCCGGAGGAGCCGGAACCCAGGGAAATCGCGGAGTTCCGCCGGGAGGTGCGCGCCTGGATCGAGGCGAACCGCCCGCCGGATCCGGGTTTCAAGCTGCCCCAGTCCTTCCTGGAGGTGGAGTCCGATCGGCAGTTCGAGTGGCTGCGGACGTGGCAGCGGAAGGTCTACGACGCCGGGTATCTCGGGCTGGACTGGCCGGCGGAGTACGGGGGGCAGGGGGATCCCCTGAAGCGCCAGCGGATCGTCTCGCAGGAGATGGCCCGCGCCGGCGCGCCGTTCTTCGTCAACACCATCGGCCTGCAGTGGGCCGGTCCGACCATCCTGGCCCACGGGACGGAGGAGCAGAAGCGCCGCTACCTGAAGCCCATCCTCACCGCCGAGGAGATCTGGTGCCAGGGCTTCAGCGAGCCGGGCGCCGGCTCCGACCTCGCGAGCCTCACCACCCGCGCCGAGCGGACCGCGGACGGCTGGGAGGTCACCGGGCACAAGGTCTGGACCACACTCGCCCACAAGTCGAAGTTCATGATCCTGCTCGCGCGCACCGACCCGGAAGCGCCCAAGTACGAGGGGATCTCCTACTTCCTCTTTCCCATGGACGCACCGGGGGTCACCGTGCAGCCCCTCGTCAAGATGAGCGGCGAGGGCGGCTTCAACCAGGTCATCTTCGACCGGGCTCCGATGCCACGGGATGCGCTGCTCGGGCGCGAGGGGCAGGGGTGGCAGATCGCCATGACCACGCTCGCCTTCGAGCGCGGCGCGGCCGAGGGCTCGGGCGGGGGGCAGCTCGGCGCCCACGCGGAATCCATCCGCAGCCTCGCCGCCCTCGCCCGGCGCGCCCACCGCGACGGAGGGCCGGCCTCGCGGGATCCGGTGCTCCGGGACCGGGCCGTGCGGCTCTGGCTCGTCGAGGAGGCTCTGCGTCTGAACGGCTTCCGGCGGCGCGTGGAGGGCCTCAACCGCGACCGGCCCCACGCGCTGGCCCTGATGAACAAGCTCGTCTTCTCGGAGTACGCGCAGGACCTCGCGGAGCTCGCCTGCGAGATGCTGGGGCCGGAGGCGACCCTGTGGCTCGGCGATCCGCGGGCGCCCGACCGGGGCGAGTGGCCGCGGGCCTACGTGAATTCCTTCGGGGTCACCATCGGCGGGGGCACGAGCGAGATCCAGCGGAACATCCTCGGCGAGCGCGTGCTCGGCCTGCCGAAGAGCAAGTAGGGGGAGCGAGCGATGGCCACGGCCGAGATTCCCCGCGACTTCGGCTTTCGCGAAGAGCACGAGCTCCTCCGGGAGCAGGCCCGGCGCTTCCTCGAGGAGCGCTGCCCCGCCTCCGAGCTCCGGCGCCTGGCGGAGGACCCGGTCGGCCACGATCCCAAGCTCTACCGGGAGATCTGCGAGCTCGGCTGGACCGGGCTGGTCCTGCCCGAGGAGTTCGGCGGCGCCGGCATGGACAGCCTCGCCCTCGCACTCGTGCTCGAGGAGATGGGGCGCGTGTGCCTGCCCTCCCCCTTCCTGGGTGCGCTCTTCGCGGGTATGGCCATCGAGGAGGGGGGCAGCGACGCGCAGTGCAGCGAGCTGCTGCCCGCCATCGCCTCGGGCGATTGCCTCGCGACCTACGCCCTCTGCGAGCACGGGGGGGCCTGGCTGCCGGAGGAGATCCGGGCGGCCGCGGAGCCGACGGAGGGGGGCTGGCGCCTGTCCGGGGAGAAGGTCCACGTGCCCACCGGGACCGCTGCGGATCTCCTCGTGGCGCCCTTCGTGCTTCCGTCCGGCGAGCCGGCGCTCTTCGCGGTTCCGCTCTCGGACCGGGGAGTCCATCGGGAGGCGGAGATCGGCGTGGATCCCACCCGGCGGTGCGCGCGCATCGCGCTCGCCGGCGTCACCGTCCCGGAAAGCGCCCGCCTCGAGCAGGGCGGTCCCGACGCGCTCCGGCGCGCCACCCTGCGCGCCACCGCGGCGCTCGCGGCCGAGATGGTCGGGGGTGCCGAGCGCGCCCTCACCATGACCCGCGACTATGCGATCGAGCGCAAGCAGTTCGGCCGGGCCATCGGATCGTTCCAGGCCATCAAGCACCCGCTGGTCGACGTGCTGATCGGGGTCGAGCTCTCGCGCAC
>JALSIO010000575.1 GCA_026989995.1 Myxococcales bacterium | reverse complement strand
AAGTCCGGGCTCCACAGGGCAGGGAGGTCGCTAACGGCGACCCGGGGCGACCCGAGGGAAAGCGCCGCAGAAACCACACCGCCGATGGCCGAAGAGGCCCGCCACCCGGTGAGAGGGGTGGTGGGCAGAGGCACAGGCAAGGGTGAAATCGTGGGGTAAGAGCCCACGCGCGACAGCCGGGTGACCGGCGGCGGGGCAAGCCCCTCCCGGAGCAAGCTCGAATAGGGTCGCGGCCGAGGGTGGCCCGCCCGAGCGCCTCGCGGCGCCCGCGACCGGGTGAGAGCGCTCGAGCGGCGCAGCAATGCGCCGCCTGGAGGAATGATCCTCCCCGCGCCGGGGCGACCCGGTGCGGGACAGAACCCGGCTTACAGTCCACTCCGGAGGCCCTGCCTCCGGACCCGGGGGCGGAAGCGCACGCCATGCCCCCGGCGCTCCGGCCCGCCCCGGCGCCCCCGGACGCGACCCGTGGGCGAGCGCCGGGCGCGGCGCGGCGTCCGCGCGAGTGCCCCGCCTCTCCCCGTCCCGGCGTCGGCTACCCTGGTCCCTCCCGCAACCGCAAGCGAGGAGACTGCCATGGTCGGCTACACCACCTTCGGAACCAACGACCTCCCCCGCGCCATCGCCTTCTTCGACCGGCTCCTCGGCGAGTTCGGGGCCAAGCAGATCATGAACTTCGGCCGCCTGGTGCTCTGGGGACGCGAGTTCGGAAACGGAATGTTCGCCATCTGCACTCCCTACGACGGAAAGCCCGCGAGCCCGGGCAACGGCGCCATGGTCGCCTTCCGCCTCGAGAGTCGGGAGCAGGTCGACCGCATGCACGCCCTCGCCCTCGAGCTCGGGGGCACCGACGAGGGCGGGCCCGGAGACCGGGGCAACGGTTTCTACGGCGCCTACTTCCGGGATCTCGACGGCAACAAGTTCTGCGCCTTCCACATCGGCGCGTAGGTCCGGCATTCGGAGCGCGCCGGTGTTCTGGCTCCACGAGCTCCACAGCGTCTCCGGGCGCTTCGAGGACGACTTCGAGGCGGCGGTCCGCGACCGCTGGCTTCCGGCGGTGGCGGCGACACCCGGAGCGCGGCTGCTCCTCTACCTGAAGCAGGCCTTCGGCGCGGGCCCGTCCTACCGCGTGGTCACCATCACCGGCCTCCGGGATGCCGCCGCCTTCGGCGCGCTGGCCGCGCGCGTGGCCGGGGGCGACCTCGCCTCGCTCGCCCGGGAGCTCGACGGCCTGCGCCACGACGTGGTGGGCAGGCTGCTCACACCCCTTCCCTGGTCGCCGCTCCGGGACCTCGACCTCGGCGCCATTCCCGGCGAGCCCGCGTCCGCCGAGCCGGCCCTCTTCATGGAGGACACGGTGTGGCCCTACGAGGGCCTGCTCGACGACTACATCGCGCGCGCCGGCTCCCACTACGCCCGGGAGATGGAGCGCAGGGCGACCCTGCTCCACGTGGAGGCCGCCTTCCGCACCGCGCACGGCGCCGGCCGCCGCGCGGAGGTGGTGCTCTGGCAGCGGGTGACCGAGCCGTCGATGCTGGTGCCGCTCTTCACACGGGAGGTGCCGGCGCACTACCGGCAGCCGGGAACCTGGATGCACGACGCCCTCGAGCTCCGGGATCAGTGGGAAAGCCGCCTCCTCCGGAGCGCTCCCTGGTCGCCGCTGGAGGGCGCGGCCGCGGCCTGACGGGGACCCCACGGCGTGCGCGGGAAGCGCGGCGAAGTGCGGGGCTCCCCCGGCCCGGCAGCGCGCCGAAGGGGCGCGCTCCTCTCCCGGGTGGTCGAGAGTGTGGGGCTGGCCCTGCTCCGGACGCGGAACGCGGAGCTCAGTGCCCGCGCGGCCGCCGAGCAGGCCGCCGACGCCGCCAAGTCGCAGCTCCTCGCCGCCGCGAACCACGACCTGCGGCAGCCGCTGGAGCGCTCGGTCTTCTTGCGGGCGACCTCGGGGCGAGACTCGGGACGGGGTTCTCCGCGGCGCGGGGCGCGGCGACCGTCCGCGAGTTCGGACGCAGCGACGACGGGCGCGCCCCCGCCGGGAGCGGCCGGGCCGACCGCGGCGCCCGCGCGGGGCCCGGCGAG
>JALSIO010000574.1 GCA_026989995.1 Myxococcales bacterium | reverse complement strand
CCCCGCCCCCGCCGCGCGGAAGCCGGAGCCGCCTCCGAAGCCCGCGCCGCCCGAGGCAGCTCCCGAGCCGGCCCCGAAGCCGCCCGCGCCGAAGGTGGTCCTGCCGGAGAAGCCCACCCCGCCGTCACCGAAACCGCGGGCGAGGCCGAAGCCGCGCCCCCGGCCGCAGCCGGCCCCGGCGCCGCCCCCCCAGGCGACCTACGACGATGTGCTCGCGGAGCTTCGCCGCGAGGCCGGCGAGCCGGTGCCGACCCCCGTGGCTTCCGCCGGGGCGCGCAGCGGCGCGGCCCGGTCGGGCGGGTCCGGCACGCCGGTTCCGCCCGAGGTGGGGGCCTGGCTGCGGGATGCCCAGGCCCACGTGGAACGGATGTGGGTACGCCCGCCGGGCTTCGACGGGGCGGGCCTGGTCGCCGTCGTGGAGATCGAGCTCGCCGCGGACGGCCGGCTCCTCGGCGACCCGCGACTCCTCCGACCCTCGCCGAACCCCATCTTCAACGACAACGCGCTCCGCGCGGCGGCGAAGGCGAGCCCCTATCCACCTCCGCCCGAGCCCGGGCGCTGGACGGTCACCTTCAGCGGGGATCGGCTGTGAGGCACGCCCGGCTGCGGATCCCTGCGCGTGCCGGAGCGGTCGTCCTCGCTGCGGCCGGGCTCCTCCTCTGCGTCCTCGCGGGTACTGCGCCCGCCGACGAGCGTCCCACGGTTCTCGTCACCGATCCGCGGGCGAGCGCCTACCGGGCGGCGGTCCAGCGGTTCCGCGAGGCCGGTCCCTCCCCGGATCCGGTGCGGCCCGGCCGCTTCCGCGCGGCCCTCGTGCGGGCCCTCGAGTTTTCCGGCGTGTTCGAGATCCTGGATCCGGCGAGCTACCTGGGAGGGCAGGAGACGGGGGCGCTGACCGGGCGCCCCGCCTGCGAGCCCTGGAGGGCGATCCGAGCCGATGCGCTGGTGGCGGGCGAGATCCGGGCTCTGCCGACGGGCCTCGAGGTGGAGTTCCGCACCCTCGACGTGGGCCGGTGCCGTCCCTTCCCCGGTCGGGTCTACCGCGGTGGGACCGGGGACGAGCTCCGCATCGCCCGGCGGATCGCCGACGACGTGGTGGAATTCTTCACGGGTGTGCGGGGCGTGGCGTCCACGGAGATCGCCTATGTCGCTTCGTCCGGAAGCGCCCGCGAGATCCACGTGATGGATGCCGACGGGGGCAACCCGCGCGCGGCGACGCGCAACCGCTCGATCAACAACTTCCCCGACTGGGCCCCGGACGGCCGCTCGATCGTCTACAGCTCCTACCGCGAGGCCGGCTCGCCCGCCCTGTTCCTGCTGACCCGGGGACGCCCCTCTCCCGGTCGGATCCTGCGTGGACTCGGGGTCGGACCCATCTACCGCGGCGTCTTCGACCCGGGCGGCCGGCGACTGGCTCTGGTGGTGGGCGGTGCCGACGGCTCGGAGATCTACACGGTGGGCCGTGACGGTCGCGCCCTCCGGCGACTCACGCGCAACCGCGCCATCGAGGTCTCGCCCTCGTGGTCCCCGGATGGCCGGCACCTCGCCTTCGTCTCCGATCGCGCGGGCTCGCCCCAGATCTACCTGATGGACCAGGACGGGCGGCGCGTGCGGCGCCTCACCTTCGAGGGGAGCTACAACACCGATCCGGCCTGGTCGCCCGACGGCCGTTGGATCGCCTACCAGCGGCGGGTGGGGACGGGCTTCGACATCTGGATCACCGATCCCGAGGGCCGGGTGAACGTGCCGGTGGTCGACCACCCGCGGAGCGACGAGGCTCCGAGCTGGTCGCCGGACTCGCGCAAGCTGGTCTTCGCCTCGAACCGGCGCGGAAGCTACGACCTCTACGCCGTGAATCTCGACGGCCGGGGGCTCGTCCGGCTCACCCGGGATCCCGGAGACGAGACGGCCCCGGATTGGGGGCCGTACCCGGAGTAGACCCGGAAGCGCCCGCGGGCGGCGGGCGCGACCGCACGGAGCAGGGGGGGGCGATGGCAGCAGGATCGTCGACCGCAGGGTGCCCGCGGCGGGCCGCTGGCGCCGCGGGCGGGCGGAGGACCGGGCGCGTGGTGGTCGGCCTCGCGACGGCGCTCGCCCTCGGGGGGTGCGTCACGGTGGCCGAGTTCCGAAAGCTCGAGGACCGGGTGCTCGCCATGCAGCGGGAGGCGCCCGGAGGCGCCGCCAGCCGGGCCCAGGTCGCCGACCTCATGGCGGAGATCGACTCGCTCCGCCAGGAGGTGCGGAGCCTGCAGGGGCGGGTCGAGGTGGCCGAGCACGAGGCCGAGCGGGCCCGCGAGGAGGCCCGGCGCGCGCGGGAGGAGGCAGTGCGTCGGGCGGCCCCGGCGGGGACCCCGCCCGGCGCTCCCGGGGCAGCGGGGGCCGGAAGCCCGGTGGCAGCGGCCGGAGCCGCCGGGCCCGCAGAGGGATCCTCGCCGCCCGGTGCCCCGGCGGCCGGCCCGGAGGGCACCCGCGAAGCGGCGGCAGAGCCCGGCGCGGGGGCGGGGGAGCTCGCCGCGTTCCGGGAGGCCTACGCGGCGTGGCGCGCGGACGACCTCGACGCCTGCATTGACCGCTTCGCCGCGTTCCTGCAGACTTATCCGACTTCCCCGTACGCTGACGATGCCACGTATTGGATGGGCGACTGCTACTTCAAGAAGGGCGACTACAGGTACGCAGTGCTCCGCTTCGACGACGTCGTCACGCGCTACCCCGAGGGCAACATGGCGCCGGAGGCGCTCTACCGGCAGGGAGAGTCGCTCCTGCGCCTCGGTCCGCGCTACACCCAGGCGGCGCGTCGTGCCTTCGAGCGCGTGCTCGAGGAGTACCCGGAATCCCCGCGCGCGAGCGCAGCGCGCGAGCAGCTCGAGGCCCTCGGTCCCGGCCAGGCGGCCGCGGGCCCGGTCCCACACGTGAGGTGAGACAGTGAGAAAGCGGGATCTGGAGAAGTTTCGCAAGATCTTGACGGAGAGCCGCGACCAGCTCCTCGGAAACGCCCGCAAGGCCCTGTCCGGAGACATCCATCTCGATCCCGACGACTTCCCGGACGAGATCGACACCGCCTCGTCGGAAGTGGGACTCGCCTTCATCGGCCGCCTCCGCGAGCGGGAGCGGGGCCTGCTGAACAAGATCGAGGCAGCTCTCGACAAGATCGAGCGCGGCGAGTACGGCAAGTGCGAGAACTGCGGCGAGGAGATCGGCCTCAAGCGCCTGCAGGCACGGCCGGTGGCCGAGCTGTGCATCGACTGCAAGGCGGAACAGGAGCAGCTCGAACGCCGCATGGGCGAGTGAGCGCGGTCCTGCCCGCGGATCGGCTGGTCCTCGGCGTCGAGAGCAGCTGCGACGAGATGGCCGCGGCCGTGGTGCGGGACGGCCGCGAGCTGCTCTCGAGCGCGGTGCGCGGGCAGCAGGAGGTCCACCGACCCTACGGCGGCGTCGTGCCGGAGCTCGCCTCCCGGGACCACGTGCGCGCCGTTTCCGAGGTGGTCGAGCGCGCCCTCGAGGAGGCGGGTGTCCGCGCCGAGGACCTGACCGGCGTGGCGGTGACCGCGGGCCCGGGGCTGGTGGGCTCCCTCCTGGTCGGGCTCTCCTTCGGCAAGGCGCTTGCGTGGCGCCTCGGGATCCCCTGCGTGGGCGTGCACCACCTGGCGGGCCACCTGGCCGCCGCGGAGCTCGCGGAACCCGCGCTGGTTCCGCCCTATGTGGGGCTCGTGGTCTCTGGCGGGCACACGGCCCTCTACCGGATCGACGCCTCGAGCGAGGTCGCCTGTCTCGGCGCCACCCGCGACGACGCGGTGGGGGAGGCCTTCGACAAGGTGGCCCGCCTCCTGGGGCTTCCCTTCCCGGGTGGCCCCGCGGTCTCGCGCGCGGCGGAGCAGGGGGATCCGGATGCGATCCCGCTCCCCCGGCCGATGCTCGGCCGCGGCGGCCTCGACTTCTCCTACAGCGGACTCAAGACGGCCGTGGCCATCGAGGTGGAGCGGCGCCGGCCGCTCGGTCCGCGCGACGTCGCCGACCTCGCGGCCTCCTTCGAGGCCGCCGCCGTCGACGTGCTGGTGGCCAAGCTCGAGCAGGCGCTCGAGCAGGAGGACGTGTCGCGCGCTGCGGTGGTGGGCGGTGTCGCCGCCAACCGCCGCCTGCGAAGCCGGGTGGCCGAGCTCGCGCGCGACCGGGGCGTGCTCGCCGTCTTTCCACCGGTCGCGCTCTGCACCGACAACGCCGCGATGATCGCCGCGGCCGGTGCCCGCGAGCTCGCCCGGGGGCGCCGATCCGGTCTCGATCTCGGTGCCTTCTCCCGCGCGCCGCTGGTCGCCACCCCGGGCGTCCGGAGCGCGCGACCCGTGGCGTGAGCCGGGAGCCCATCCGGTCCATTCTCGCCCGGCGGGGCCTGGCGCCGAGCCGGGACCGCGGACAGAACTTCCTGCGCGACCGGGCCCTGGCCCGCACCCTGGTGCGCGACGCCGGGGTCGGGCCGGGGGATGCCGTGATCGAGATCGGGCCCGGGCTCGGGGCCCTGACCGCTGCGCTCGCCGAGCGGGCGGCCCGGGTGGTGGCTCTCGAGGTGGATGCCGGGCTCGAGGCCTACCTGCGCGAGGAGGCCGGCCTTCCCGCGTCCGTGGAGGTGCGCCACGCCGACGCGCTCGAGGTCGACCTCGGCGCCCTCGTCGATGCGCTCGCGGCCCGGTCGCCGGGCGGCGCCGTGCGGGTGGTGGGCAACCTGCCCTATGCGATCTCCGCCCCGCTCCTCCGCCGCATCCTGGACGTGCTCCCCGGGCTGGCGGGGGCCTCGCTGATGCTCCAGAAGGAAGTGGCGCGCCGGCTTCTGGCTCGGCCGAAGGACCCGGGCTACGGATCGCTCGCAGCGCTGGCCGCGCTTCGGGCGCGGGCGGAGCACCACCGGGACGTCGCGGGGCGCGCCTTCGTCCCGGCGGCGCGGGTCATCTCGAGCTTCGTCACGCTGCGGCCGCGGCCGGCGAGCCCGCTCGGACCGGACGAGTTCCGGCTCTTCGAGGCCTTTGTGCGCGCCGCCTTCCGCCATCGCCGCAAGACCCTCGCCAACAGCCTGCGCGAGACGGGGTTCCCGGCAGCCGCCGTGGAGCGTGCGCTCGCGGCGCAGGGGCTTCCTGCCGGGGTGCGCGCGGAGGAACTTTCTCCCGAGCAGCTCTTCCACCTCGCGCGGCGGATCCCGCCGGCGCCCGGGGGTGGAACGGAGGCCTGACCCCTGGAGCCGTCCGTCGTCCTCCACCGGCTGCTCGAGCTCGCCTCGGAGCTCGGCCTCGAGGTGCGGGAGCTTCGGCCGGCCGGCGACCCGGTGGGGGATCCGCCCGCCCGGCCCGGGGTGTGCCGACTTCGCGGCCGCGTCTACGTGCTCCTCGATCCCGCGGATCCCCCCGAGGAGCGAATTGCGCTCGTTGCGCGGGCGCTGCACCGCTTCGCGGGCGACCGACTCACCGCGCGCTATCTGCCACCCGCCGTCCGGGAGGTTCTCGAAGCGGCCGCGGGCGAGGGGCCTGGTTGACTTCGAGTCCGCCCCGCGTATGCTAGGGACCGCTCGAGCGGAAGCGCACGGGGCGCTCCGCATCGGCAGAACCCCCCGGGCGCGGCAAGGCCCGGAAACGAAAGCGACGCCTCGAGCCCGAGCATCGCCCGGATCGGAGGTCGCCGAACAAACGCCATCCCGGCCGAGCTGCCACGGCCCGCCCGGCGCGCCAGGCGCCTGCGGGTGGAGGGATCTCGGCAGCACCCGTGCAGGGGCCAGCCGGCTCGGTCGGCAGCCCCGGTGGGCGGGAGGCGGAATCGTCGGGCGGCGGAGACCGGGACGGGGGCCCAGGGTGGAGCGCCTTCGGCGGTGGCTTCTCCGCCGACGCGCACCGAAAGCGCCTTTTCCCCCACACTCGGATCGGAGCGGGCGAAGCGGGTACCGCCGCGGCGGTTCCGCGCCGTTTCCGGACCCCGAACGCGCCCTGTGGTGCTCCCCCGGCCTGGGTGCGGCCGGGTGGAGCGGCGGGCCGGTCCGGGCTGCCGGTCCCCGCGTCCGGGGAGGGAGGCCGCCATGTCCGTCCACCCCTCCCCTAAGGCCACCGGCTCGCCGGCCGCCCGGAGCCGCGGTGCACACCGGGAGCACCGGGTCACCGTGCGGACGCTCGCCGCGCGCAAGCGCCGGGGCGAGCCCATCTCCATGCTCACCGCCTACGACTTCTGCTTCGCCCGGATCTTCGACCAGGCCGGGATCGACGTCCTGCTCGTGGGAGACTCGGTGGCCAACGTCGTCCAGGGCGAGGAGACGACCCTTCCGGTCACCCTCGACGACATCGTCTACCACACCCGCGCCGTGTCCCGGGCGGCGCGCCGGAGCCTGGTGGTGGCGGACATGCCCTTCGGCTCCTACCACGTCTCGCCCGAGGACGCGGTGCGAAGCGCGCTCCGGCTCGTGAAGGAGGGCGGGGCCCACGCCGTGAAGCTCGAGGGCGGCGCGGCCATGGCCGAGACCATTCGGCGCGTCACCGCCGCGGAGATCCCGGTGATGGCGCACATCGGGCTCACGCCCCAGTCGCTGCACCGCATGGGCGGCCTCCGGGTACAGGGCCGGAGCGCCGCGGCCCGGGAGCGCCTGCTCCGCGATGCGCGCGCCGTGGAGGAGGCCGGGGCCTTCGCGCTGGTGCTCGAGGCCATGCCGCCGGAGGCCGCGGCGCGGGTGACCGCCGAGGTGGGGATCCCCACCATCGGCATCGGGGCCGGAGCGCTCTGCGACGGGCAGGTGCTCGTGATGCACGACCTGCTCGGGCTTTCCGAGTGGACCCCGAGCTTCGTGAAGCAGTACGCCGACCTCGGCGCCCGGGCGGCCCGGGCCGCCCGGGCCTTCGCCGAGGAGGTCCGGGAGCGCAAGTTCCCGGACGAACGACATACCTACGCGTAGGGCCCGTGGAGACGCTCAGGACGGTCGGAGAGCTCCACCGCTTCTCCGAGGCGGTGCGGGGGCGGGGAGGGCGCCTGGCGCTGGTGCCCACCATGGGCTGCCTGCACGCCGGCCACCTGGCGCTGGTGGCCGAGGCCCGGCGCCGCGCCGATGCCGTGGTGGTCTCGATCTTCGTGAACCCGACCCAGTTCGGGCCCGGGGAGGATTTCGAGAGCTACCCCCGCACCCTCGAGGTCGACCTCGGGAAGTGTCGGGCCGCCGGAGTCGATGCCGTCTTCGCGCCTCCCGTGGAGGAGCTCTACCCGCCGGGGGCTTCCACGACGGTGGAGGTGGCGGGGCTCAGCGAGGGCCTGTGCGGCCGCTCGCGACCCACCCACTTCCGCGGGGTGGCGACGGTGGTGGCCAAGCTCCTCTGCGCCGCGCGGCCCGACGTGGCGTGCTTCGGGGAGAAGGACTACCAGCAGCTCGCCGTGGTGCGGCGCCTCACCCGGGATCTGTGCCTTCCCACCGAGATCGTGGGGGTCGCGACGGTCCGGGAGCCCGACGGCGTCGCGCTCTCGAGCCGGAATCTGAGGCTTCGGCCGGATGCCCGGCGGGAGGCGCGGGTGCTGGTGCGCGCCCTCGAGGCGGCGGAGGCGCTGGTCGCCGCGGGCGAGCGGCGGCGCGAGGCCGTGCTCGCCGCCGTGCGGGTCGAGCTCGCCAAGGCGCCCTCGGCCGAGGTCGACTACGCCGAGCTGGTGGACGCCGCCAGCCTCGAGCCGGCGCCCGAGCTCCTGCGGGTGCCGACCCTGCTGGCGCTGGCGGTGCGCTTCCCCTCGCGGGAGGGGCCGGGCGCGCCGCCCGTGCGACTCATCGACAACCGCGTGCTCCGGCCGGAGTGCGCAGCGGAGGAGCCATCGTGACCCGGCGAATGCTCAAGTCGAAGATCCACCGTGCCACGGTGACCGAGGCGAATGTCGAGTACGAGGGGAGCGTCTCCATCGACCCGGAGCTGCTGCGCGCCGCGGACATCCTGCCCTACGAGGCGGTGGACATCTGGAACTGCAGCCGCGGGACCCGGCTGACCACCTACGCCATCGAGGGCGAGCCGGGAAGCCGGGAGATCTGCGTGAACGGCGCCGCAGCGCACCTCGTCAAGCCCGGCGACTGCGTGATCATCGCGTCCTGGGTGGACGTGGCCGAGGAGGAGATCCCGAACTTCCGCGCCCGCCGCATCTTCGTGGATGCGCGCAACGAGATCCGGGAGATCGCCTGAGTTCGCTAGCCTCGGCCTCCATGGCCGAGAAGGGCGAGCTGCGGGTCGTCGCCACCAACCGCAAGGCCCGACACGACTACGAGATCCTCGACACCCTCGAAGCCGGGATCGCGCTGCTCGGCCCGGAGGTGAAGTCGCTCCGCGCCGGCCGCGCCAACCTCGCCGAGGGCTACGCCGTGATCCGCCGCGGTGAAGCCTTCCTGCGAGGGGTGCACATCAGCCCCTACGCCCAGGCCGGGCGGGAGAATCCGGAGCCGCGACGGGAGCGCAAGCTGCTCCTCCACCGGCGCGAGCTCGCCCGGCTGGCCGGCCGCCTCGGGGAGCGCGGGCTCACGCTGATCCCCCTTCGGATCTACTTCCGCGGCGGTCGGGCCAAGGTGGAGCTCGCACTCGCCCGAGGTCGGCGCAAGGCCGACCGCCGCGAGGCCATCCGCGAGCGCGAGGTGCAGCGCGAGATCGATCGCCGCCTGCGGCGCTCGGCGCGGGGAGGTCGGTGATCCAGGGGCCCGTGGGCGGAGCGGCCGGCCCGGGGGGGGCGGGCGCTGCGCGCGGGCCACGGCGGGGGCGGCGCGGGCGGAGCCGCGCGCGCGCGGGCCTCGGACTCCTCGTCCTCGCGGTGTGGGCCGCGGGCGGCTGCCGGGCCGGCCCCGAGGTGGTGGGCGGGGTCAGCCGCGCGGACCGCCGGGACTACCGCGCCTTCCGCGCCCGTTTTCCGGACCTGCTCGAGCCGAACTACCTGCCCTTCATGACCCACCGGGTGCGGATCCCCGGATCCGACGAAGACGCCCTCGTCTTCTGCCGCTTCGAGATCGACGCCTTCCCGCTCGCGGTCCGGCTCGAGGGTCCGGAGCTCGACGACCTGCAGGACGAGTTCCACCCCACACCGCCCGAGCGCTACCGCGCGGCGGTGCGCGAGGCCTTCCGCGCCTGGGCCCGTGAGCTCGAAGGACCCTTCGACTTCGTCTTCGTGGAGGAGGACGGCGCTTCGGATCTGGTGGTGCGCATCCGCGGCGAGGAGGCTCCCGTCCCGGTTCCGGAGGTCCGGGTGCTGGGCTCGGCGCCCCTCGGCCGCGCCTGCCGGATCCTCGAGGCCCGGCCGGGCGCGGACCGGCTGGCCGTGGACTTCCGGGTCCCGGAGCTCCAGATCTACGTCGCCGACGAGTACGGCCTGCTCACGCCGGAGCAGGTGCTCCAGGTGGCCCGCCACGAGATCGGCCACGCGCTCGGCATGCGGGGACACAGCCCGGTGCCGGCCGATCTGATGTACGAGATGGTGCGAGACCGGAAACTCCTGCGGGAGCGGGAATCCGCCTTCTCCGAGCAGGACGAGAACTCCTTCGCCGATCTCTACCGCCTGCCGAACGGCACCGTCTACCGCTGGGTCCCCCGCGAGGGGGAGCCCGACCGGGAGCCCGAGCCGCTTCCGGCGGGCCCGCCCGAGCTCGATCCCGCGCCCCACGTGGACGCGCGGCTCGGCTACTCGGTGCGCACGCCCCGGGGATGGCTGCGGGTGGAGACGCCCCGCGGCATGGTCGCCCTCGACGGCGTGACCTGGGACTACCGGGCCAGCTTGCAGATCGTGGTCATGGCCTACGACACGCTGGACGAGTTCCTGGGCCGCTACGCGGGGGCCTACCTCCGGGGAGGGCGCCTGGTGGAGCAGGCCAACGTGATCGTCCGCGGCCGGGAGGCCCTGCGGCTCGTCGAGGTGGACGACACCCACGGCTGGACCGAGGAGCTCACGTTCCTCGCGAGCGGAGACGGCCGGGTCTTCGTCGTGGTCGCCGATGCCTCCCGGGAGGAGTACGAGGCCTTCCGGCCCTGGTTCTGGGCCGCCCTGGCCACCCTCGAGATCTGGCCCGAACAGGCCGCGCCGGGAGAGCCCGGCTGGTCGGGCTTCCCGCGCTGATCCCGGCGGGGGCCCGTCCGGTACCTTGACTCCGGAGGCGTTGTATGTACCATTCGGTACACGAGCTCCAGCAGGCCCGCTGGGGGCGGAGGAGGAGGACCGGGCCATGGCCGAGCCGATGCTCGCTCCGGGGTCGCGCCACGAGGTTCCCGTCCGGCGACCGGAGTTTCCCTTCGACCCCTCGATCCCGAAGCACTGGATCGCCGGAAACCCGCTGGCCACCCATTTCTTCAACGGCCTGAACCTCACCTTCCCGGACGGGGAGCGCTTCTTCATCCGGGCCGTCCGCGACCACGAGGCGCGGATCGCGGACGAGGCGCTGCTCCGCCAGGTGCGCGGCTTCTACGGCCAGGAGGCGCGCCACGCCCACGAGCACGAGCGGTACTTCGAGATCCTCGAGGCGCAGGGCTACCGGATCGGCGACTTCCTCCGGCGCTTCCGGCGCTTCATCGCCTGGAGCAACCGGTGGCTGCCGGCCTCCTTCCGGCTCGCCGTCACCGCGGGCGCGGAGCACTACACGGCCACCCTCGGCCACCTCGCGCTGGCCGGCAACCCGCTCGTGGAGCGCGCCCACCCGACCATGCGGGCGCTCGTCCTCTGGCACGCCACCGAGGAGGTGGAGCACAAGGCGGTGGCCTTCGACGTCCTGCGCGCCACCCACCCGAGCTACGTGCTCCGGATCGCGGGCTTCCTCTACGCCACCGTGGCCCTCTTCGGCTGGACGCTCGTCGCCACCCGGATGCTGCTGCGCCAGGACGGCTTCAGCACGCGCGAGGTTCGGGCCCTGCGCCGCGCCACGCGCCGGGAGGTGGGTCGCCGCCTCGAGCGGGCCGTGGGACGCGCCTTCGTCCGCTACCTCCGCCCCGGCTTCCACCCGAACGAGGTGGACGACCTCGCGCTCGCGCGCCGTCGTCTGGCCGAGATCGGGCTCGCCGGGAGCGGGGCGGGCTGAGCGTGGCTCCCCGCGCGACGCCGCCGCGGTCCGCCGGCCGCGCGGCCCGGGTCGAGGAAGCCCGCGAGCGGCTGCTGCGGGCGGCGGTCGCGCTGTTCGGGGACAGGGGCTACGCCGCGACCTCGGTGGGCGAGATCTGCGCGCACGCCGGCGTCGCCCGCACCGCGCTCTACTGGCACTTCGGCAACAAGGAGGGCCTGCTGGCCGCGGTCCTCGAGCGGGTGGGTGGCAGCTGGATCGAGGAGATCCAGAAGGCGGTCTACGCCGCTCCCGGCCCCCTCGAGCGGCTCGAGCGTCTCACGCGAGCCTGGCGGGAGATCGTGCTCACCCGCCCGGCGCTGGTGCGCCTGCCGATGAGCGCCGCCCTCGAGCAGGCGGAGGCGTCGCCGCAGGTCCGGGCGGCGTTGGCACGGGTGATGGGCCGCGCGCGCGCCGCCCTCGTCGAGGGGATCGAGGACAGCCTCGGCTTCTCGCTCGAGGGCCTCGATCTCGTCGCCCACACCATGCTCACGCTCCTGCAGGGTGCGGCCATCCGCCTGCTCGTGGATCCCGAGTCCACCGACCTCGAGGCGCTCTTCGCCGAGTTCCGCCGGACCGTGCTGCTCGCGGTGGAGGACCGCATGACGCCGGAGCAGAGGAGCGAGTTCGCCCGGCGGGTGGGCTCGGAGCCCCGCCCGGCCCGGCCGCCCGGCGCTCAGGCCCCGGTCGGCACCTCGAAGCGCTCGGTGTAGAAGCGAAGCCGCTCGCGCACCTGCCCGGGCGACAGGCCGTATTCCTCGAGCGAGTACTCGTGGCGGCCGTGCCGGCCCTGCGGGTGGGCCTGCACGTGCTCGCGGAGGGCGCGGCGCGTGGCCTCGGGGAGCGGCAGCTCGAAGGCGCGGTAGATCGCCTCCGCCGTTCCGAGCGGGTCCGCGACGAAGCGCCGGTAGTCCACGTCCACGAAGCGATCCGGGTCGAGGCGATCCCGGGCGGCGAGGCCGCGCTCCAGGGAGCGGGCGAGGTACTCGAGCACCGTCGGCCCGAGCTCCCGCGGATCGACCGACTCCCGGATGTTCATCAGGACCCGCATCATGCTGCAGTACGAGGGGATGATCTCGAGGGGGTTTCGGTGTGTCCAGAGGATGCAGGCGTCCGGGAGGCGCTCGACCAGGATGTCGAGGGCCCAGAGGTGCGCGGGGGACTTGAGCAGCCACCGATCGCCCGGACGCTGGAAGTCGAGCATGCGCAGGAGGTCGAGGTAGTAGTCGTAGGACGGTCGGAGGTCCTGCTTCTGGAACCAGCTCCCGTAGGGCTCCATCAGGGGCTCGATTCCCATCTGGACGTCGCGAAAGGTGTAGGCGAGGAGGAGCACGCACTCCTCCGGCCCCTCGGGATCCACGTGGTGGATCTTCGCGAACTCCCGGTTGCGCTCGCTGTCCTGCGCGTGGAGGGCCTTCCAGGCGGTGAGGCGGGGGTCCTCGCGACCCGGCGCGAAGTCCGGGGGGACGTCGGGGGACATGCCCTCCCATAGCCGCAGCGGCCGGGCCGCCGGATCCGCGCCGAGCAGGTTGAACAGCGCCGAGGTCCCCGTGCGGGGAAGGCCCGTGAGATAGACCGGGCGCCGGATGGGCCGCGTCCGGATTTCGGGGTGGCGTTCGAAGGCGGCCGCGATGCGAAGGCGCGTCTGCAGCAGGTGCAGGAGGCGCGCCCGGGTGCGCTGCCGGCCGCTCTCCTTCAGGCCGGCGTGTTCGTAGGTCTCGCAGAGGACGGCGAGGCCCTCGCGGAAGTCGCCCCCGCCGAAGTCGCCGAGGCCGGTGCCCTCCCGTGCCTCGGACTCGAGGGCCTCGGGGTCGAGCGGGGCCGCATCCGCCACCGCTCAGCTCCGGCGGAGCTCGGAGAGCTTGACCACCCGCGTCCGGGGGGTTCGCTTCTCCTCGGTCCGCACCCAGCGCCAGCACATGGTGCCCTGGCGATGGCCGCAGGTCTCGATCCAGTTGGCGTCCGGGATCCCGGGATCCTCGTGGGCGACGACGACCTGCACCGAGCCGTCGGGCTTGTAGACGGCGGTGTGGTTGTTGACGTGGATGCGGTGGTAGCGGTAGTCGAGGGATTCCATCCAGTGGTTGTTGAGCTGGAAGTTCCAGTAGTCGCAGCGCGGCGGGGTGACCTCGATCACCAGCGCCTCGTCGGGCTCGAGTTTCCAGTAGCTGTGGTAGTAGACGATGTTCGGGTCGCCCCCGGCGGCGGTGGTGATCCGCTCGTCCGTCTCGGGCAGCTCGTTCACGTGGGGCATGTAGCTCTCGGCCCAGGACTCGAAGAGGCTCGCGCAGCCGATCACGAAGCGGGCGGCCTGGAGCAGGCCGCGGTCGACCCGCTCGGGCGTGAGTGGCTGGGGGCGATGGGGCCCGTCGACCCGGCGGATCTGCACCTCGGCGGGCAGCTCCGCGTCCCGATCGAGGAAGGACTGGCGCACGACCACCATCCGGGAATCGGGTCGCATGGGGAGCCAATTCCCCTCCCGGGGCTCGCAGGAGACCGCGATCTCGAAGCGCCCGTCGGGGCCGATCTCCATGTCCTTCGCCTCGAGGTAGCCCGTGGTCTCGAGGCTCCCGGTGGCGCCGTAGCCCCCGGCCTGGGTGCCGAAGCCCAGGTAGTGGACCGTTCCGCGGCTGCCGGTGATGCGGTACTCGTGCTTGCCGCTGATGGTGGCGCTCAGGTAGCGGTTGTCCGGGTTGTCGGCGCCCATCTTGACGGTCTCGTGGGCGGTGCAGCGAAACTCGGGCGCGAGGGGGTCGCCGTACTCGAGGAAGCTCTCGAGGCCGGCGCGCGTGAGCCGCGCCAGGTAGCGGAAGCCCTCTGCGCGGTCGAAGGGATCCCGGGGCGTCTTCTCGCCGAGGACGACCTCACCCGCCTTCTTGAGGGTCTCGCAGAAGTCGGCCCAGCTCTCGCCGGACAGGATCCGCTTCGCTGCCCGCTCGCTCCGATCGTCCGCCACGGGGCGTCTCCTCCCTGCCCGGCCGGGCGAGTATATCTCAGGCACCGGCCCCGGCCGCGTCGGGACCGGCCCCGCCCGAAAGCCCGCGCGCGGTGAGCAGCGCGAGCCCCAACAGCGCGGCCGCGAGCCCGAAGGGCGCACCGA
>JALSIO010000573.1 GCA_026989995.1 Myxococcales bacterium | reverse complement strand
CGAACCCTGCTCCACCGCGCCATCGACGGCGAGCCCGTGCCCGGGACCTTCGCCAGCGAGGACGAGCTGCTCGGGATCGGCCGCGGGATGGCGGCGGGGGGCGGCGGCGTCTTCGAGCTCGCCTCCGACCTCGCGCCCGAGGGCCCCGAGATCGAGTGGATGGCCAAGCTCGCCCGCGAGACCGGATGCCCGGTGACCTTCGCCTGCCTCCAGAACGACCAGGATCCGGAGCAGTGGAGGCGGCTGCTCGCGGCCGCCGAGCAGGCCCACGAGAACGGCGCACCGGTCTACCCGCAGGTGGCGGGCCGGCCGACCGGCCTCCTGCTCGGCCTCGAGACCACCTTCCACCCCTTTGGCGCCCACCCCGCCTACCAGGAGATCGCACACCTGCCCCTCCCCGAGCGGGTGGCCCGCCTGCGGGATCCGGCCGTGCGCCGGCGGCTCCTCGAGGAGAAGCCCGAGCACGAGATGCCGGTGGCGCTGTTCATCGCCCAGAGCTTCCACAAGCTCTTCCCGCTCGGAGACCCGCCCGACTACGAGCCGCCCGCGGAGGCGAGCGTGGCGGCGCGGGCGGCGCGGGAGGGGCGTACCCCGCAGGAGGTGGTCTACGACCTCCTCCTCGAGCGCGATGGCCGCGGGATGCTCTACTTCCCGCTGCTCAACTACGCCCGGGGTGACTTCGAGGCGATCCGCACCATGCTCGAGCACCCGCTCGCGGTGCTCGGCCTCTCCGACGGCGGTGCCCACTGCGGGATCATCTGCGACGCCAGCATGCCGACCTACATGCTGCAGTACTGGGTGCGCGACCGGGTGCGCGGGCCCCGGCTCCGCCTCGAGGACGTGGTGCGCCACCAGACCGGCCGCACGGCGGAGCTCTACGGGCTGCTCGACCGCGGGCTCCTCGCGCCCGGCTACCGGGCCGACGTCAACCTGATCGATCTCGAGAACCTCGCGCTCGAAGCGCCCCGGGTGGTCTACGATCTGCCCGCCGGGGGGCGGCGCCTGATCCAGCGGCCGTGCGGCTACCGGGCGACGATCCAGTCGGGCCGGGTCACCTTCGAGGACGGCGAGCCCACCGGCGAGCTCCCCGGCCGGCTGCTCCGCGGGCGGCCTGCGGCACCGCAGGGACCGTAGGTCCCGCGAGAGCGGCTCGGACACGGGAGAGAGGCCCCGCCGGGGCGTCGCCGGAAGACCGCGGCTCCGCGGGGGGCCTAGATGGCGAGCGCCTGCTCCCGCTCCCAGAGGTACCGCTCGAGGGCCTCGGCGGCGTCGGCCGGGACAGCCTCGAACTCCACGGCCATGCCGTGGGGAAGGTTCCGGCGCGAGAGGTTCCCCGGAACGTTGGTGGAGACGACCTGCGCCGGCAGCATCACCTCGCCGAGCACCCGGGGGATTCCGAGTTCGACCCGCGCGCGGCGCAGGGTGGGGCGCGCGGTCTCGAGGAAGGCGCCGTGGGGGCCGAGGGAGTACACGCGCGCGTCCTTCACCCGCCCGCCCACCGCGACGGTGGCGGCCGCACCGCACGGCACCCGCCTGCCGCGGCGCCGCGGGCCCGGCGCCTCGGCGTCGAGCGCGCGGTTCATCTGGAAGCGGAGGACGGCGTCGTCGTAGGGGGTGTAGAGGGCGAGGGCCACGCCCGCCTCCCGCAGCGCGTCCCGGCCGGCGTCGTCCGGTCTCGGCCCCTCCACCAGGAAGACCAGCGGATCCCGCGACCGCTCCCGCAGCGCCCGAAGCGCGCCGGGGAGATCCGCCACCGGCGGGTCGGGTGGAACCACCACCGCGCGGACCGACCAGGCCGGGTTCTCCAGGAGGACGAGCGCCTCCTCCGGCGTCTTGGCGCGGAGCACCGAATAGCCGAGCTCGCGCATGCGCCCGGCGAGCTCCGCCATCCGCCCTTCCGGTCCGTCGAGCAGCAGGATGCGGGTGGAGCGCGGCACGGGGTCTCCTCGCCCGGGCTATCGGCTTCCGCGGGAAGGCGCTTGACGACCACCCTTCCGCATCGGCGGCCGCGGAGACCGGGCCTGTGAGCCGGGTCACCCCGTCCGAGTGGCCACCGGCAGCCACCCCCTCGGCCGGG
>JALSIO010000572.1 GCA_026989995.1 Myxococcales bacterium | reverse complement strand
CCCAGCCGTGAAGCCCCTGCCGGGGTCGGTCGCGGGGGGATATCGGTCGGTAGGCGCCCCGCTCCTGCCGTTCCCCGTTCCGTTCTCGGCCCGTGGGGCTCCGGATGGCCTCCGGCATGCCACGCCTTCCCGGACTCCGGCCACGTTCCGGCCGGGCCGCCCGCTCCCCGGCGTCGCGTCGCCCCCCTCCCCGGCACGGGGCGAACGCGCGATGCCGCGGGGCCGCGGGCACGCCCCGCGGCCCGGAACCGGCCGCAGGAATCCGGGCACCGCGGGACCAGGGTTTCGGAAACCGGGCGCGCTACCCGTTCCGAATCCGGGGCGGCCGCCCGAGGCGCCGGAGTACCGCGCGGCGTGCTAACGAGAGGGACGCGCCCGGGGGCTCGGCCCCCGCCGGAGGGCTGACGGCGCGGCGTCAGTCCCGGACGCAACGGGCCAGCGCCGCGACCGGAAGCTCCAAGCCCCGGGCACCGGGGCGTGCAAGGGGCGGCCCGAGCAGAAGGCGCGGCTGTGGGAAGCACGGAAGGGAGGAGAGGGTGTCGATGACGAGCACCGCGAATGCGCGTGAGGGTCGGGCGGCGACCCCCGTGACTTGGCTGGCCTGCGTCCTGGTCTCGGCCACCCTGGCCGCCTGCGGTCCCTCCGTCTGTGGTGGGGAGGAGGGAGCCGACGGCTCCGGGGCGAGGGAGGCCGTCGAGCCCCGGGCGGAGGGGCCGGCGTCTCCGCAGATGGCCCGCCGGGAGCCCATGCCCCCGGCTCCGGCGGCTCCGTCTTCGGCACGGGTGCGGGAACCCGCCCGGCAGCCTGCCCCAGCGGACCGCGACGCCGCGGAACGGATCCGCGCGCTGGAGGAGGCCGCGGCGCGCGGCGGGGCGGACGTCGCCGGCCTGGCGGAGGAGGCCCTCGAAGAGGCCCTCCGCGAGCGCGACAGCGCCCTCGCCGAAGCCGCCATCGAGACCCTCGAGGAGGTGGGCGGGCGCGAAGCCGTCGACGCCCTCGGCCAGGTACTCGAATCCGACGCGAGCACCGACCTCAAGCTGCGGGCCCTCGACGGGCTCGAGCTCCTCGACGAACCGGGAGCCGCGGACCGCATCGCCCTCGGTCTCCGGGCCGACGACAAGCGGGTACGCGAACGCGCCGCCGAGGCG
The DNA here is from genome assembly GCA_026989995.1 of Myxococcales bacterium. Classification (GTDB taxonomy): domain Bacteria; phylum Myxococcota_A; class UBA9160; order UBA9160; family JALSIO01; genus JALSIO01. The sequence continues at coordinate 942 of JALSIO010000572.1, read as the reverse complement.
CTCGGCCTGCTCGACGACCCGGCGGCCATCCGTCCGCTCTGGGACGCGCTCGACCGCGAACAGGACGAGTGGGTCCGGGAGACCATCCTGGACTCCCTCGAACTCCTCGGCGAGGACGTCGAGCGATACTACGAGGAGCGCTGAGGCCCCGCGGCCGGGGCTCAGCTCCCGGGCTGGCCCCAGAGCACCTGCCGCGCCTTCTCGCGTGCCCTGCCCATCTCCGCCTCTCCGGCGCCGGGCCCGGAGAGCAGCTCGACCGCCCGCTCGAGGAAGAGCCGCGTCTCCTCGTCCCGCTCCTTTTCCAGGACCGCGCGGAGCGCGGGCACCGCCGAGTCGTCCGCGGTCAGCGCAATCGTCATGGCCGCCTCGCGGCGCACCTCGGGGTCCGGATCGTCGAGGGCCCGGGCGAGCTGCGCGGCCACGCCGTCCTCCGCACGGAGGTAGGTGAAGGCCTCGATGGCGCGCAGCTTCCGCGCTTTCGGGACGGCCGCGTCCCCGAGGAGGCTGCCGATGGCCTCGACCGCTGCCTCCCCCTTGATGTCCTCGAGGGTCGAGACGGCCGCCTCCGCCACGTCGTCGTTCTTCGACCGCAGGTAGGGAGCGACGCGGGGGACGGCGTCCTCGTTCTCGTAGGTCGCGATGTCGTAGAGGAGCTGCGCCCGCTCCTCGTCGGTCGCAGCGGCATCGAGGCGACGGAGGAGCTCCTGGAGCTGCTTCTCCTCGTCGAACCAGTCGAATGCCTCGATCACCTCGTCGGGGGTGGGCTCGACCCGGGCCACCGCGGCGCCCTCGCCCGCCCGCGCCGGCGCACCGGCATCGGCCGCGTCCGCGGGCTCGGCAGAGCCGGCTGCCGTGGCCGCATCGTCCCCACCCGGCTCCGAGGTACGGCGCTCGGTGGTCGGAGTCGCCGGATCCTCCTCGCCGCCGGTCCCCTCGGGCGCC
>JALSIO010000571.1 GCA_026989995.1 Myxococcales bacterium | reverse complement strand
GCCGCCCCTCGCTTCGCGCGGCGTTTCGCCGGCGTCGTGCCCGCCACGCCCGGGCGCGCCGGTCCGGGCGGTCGCCTTCGCCCGTGGTCCCACCGGGCCGGGGCGTCCCCGTCGGTTCGGCGCATCCGGCGGGTCTGGCGCTTCGGTCGCTTCGGTCGCTTCGGTCGGTGTGGCCGGCCCGGTCGGTCCGCGCGAGGCGCCCGGAGAGCACCGCCCCTGCCCGGGGCGCCGAGGACGTTTCAGCCATGGCCCGTCCCCGACCCGCTCCGAAGCCGCCGCCCGGACCTTCCCGCTCCGGCGAGGACCCGCGGCCCCTCCGCCGCCGCTCCCAGCCCTTCCGGCCGCACGGCACCGTCGCGCTGCTCTGGTTCGCCATCTTCTTCGTCGTCTTCGGTCTGGTTCTCATCGCCCCGGGCCTGGTGCGGATCTGGCGCGAGCTCCCCACCGGCCCGGAGCAGCAGCAGGCGGCCTTCGAATACGCCCGAGAGGCGGTTCGCCCGCGCCTGCTGCTCGTCTTCCTGCTCGCGCTCGCCGCCGCCGCCGTCGGCGTGGCGCGGGGCCTCCTTCCCGGCGCCCGCGGCCGCTCCTGAGCCGGGCGCCTGCTCGCTTGACCGGCCCCACGGGGCCGCGTAGGCTGCCCGGCGCGGCCCCCTCCGGGCGCGGCAGGTCGCATTCGGGGCCTCTCCGGGGGAGGGCTCCTTCCCGGGCGGCCCCACCCGAGCCGGAGGCAGCATCGCGTCCCCGTCGAATCGCCGGAAGCGCCTCGTCGTGGTCGACGTGGCCAACACCCTCTACCGGGCGTTTTTCGCCATTCCGCCGCTGCGGACCGCCGACGGGCTTCCCACCAACGCCATCCACGGCTTCGCCCAGACCCTCCAGAAGGTGGTCCGCGAGGAGCGCCCGCACTACCTGGTGGCGGCCATGGACGCCCCGGGCCCCACGCGGCGGGCCGAGGCCTTCGAGGACTACAAGGCCACGCGGGACAAGCAGCCCGAGGAGCTCGCGCTCCAGATCCCCGTGGTGCGGGAGATCATCGACGCCCACGGCATCCCGCTCCTCGAGGTCCCCGGCTACGAGGCCGACGACGTCATCGCGACCCTGGTGCGGCGGGCGCCGCCGGATGTCGAGGTGGTGATCGTCTCCACCGACAAGGACCTCATGCAGCTCGTGGGCGAGCGCGTGACCCTGCTCGACGCAGTGCGGGACCGCCGCTACGGCCCGGCCGAGGTGGAGGAGCGCTTCGGCGTTCCTCCCGAGCGGATCCTCGACCTCCGCGCACTCGTCGGAGACCCGAGCGACAACATCCCCGGCGTGAGGGGGATCGGCGAGAAGGGGGCGGCTGCCCTCATCCGGAGGTGGGACACCCTCGACCGGCTCCTCGAGCACGTGGACGAGGTGGAGCCGAAGCGGGCCCGGGAGGCCCTCCGCCGCGGCATCGATGCGGCGCGTCTCTCCCGGGAGCTCGCGCGCCTCCACGACGACCTCGCGCTTCCGGTGGAGCTCGAGGACTGCCGCCTCCGGGAGCCCGATCGCGCCCGCCTGCGGGAGATCTACACGCGCTACGAGCTTCGCCGGCTCCTCGAGGCCCTCGGCCCGCCCGAGGGGGAAGCGGAGCCGGAGGCCGCCGGGCCGGAGCCCGAGGAGACGCCGTGTCGCCAGCGCATCGTGGACACTCTCGCGGGCCTCGAGGCGCTCGGTCGCTCGCTTCCGGGGGAGGGACCGTTGCACGTGGCGGCGGTGGCCAGCGGTCCGGGCGCCATGCAGGCGGAGCTCGCGGGCGTGGCCTTCGCGCTCCGGGACGGCGAGGTGGCCTACGTTCCGGTCGGCCACCGCCCCCCCGCCGGCGAGCTCGGCCCGGGCGAGCTCGCCTCCGCGCTCGCCGGCCCCCTGCGCGCCGCCGCGCGGGGGCTCTCGGCACGGGACGTCAAGCTCCTGCTCGTGCAGATGGGGGAGCACGGTGTCGAGCTCCCGCCGCCCCGCTTCGACCTCGACGTGGCCGCCTTCCTGGCCGACCCCGCCGGTCCCCGCACGCCCAAGGCGCTCGCCCGCTCCCTTCTCGGACGCGAGATCCCCGACTTCGAGGACGTCGCCGGCC
>JALSIO010000570.1 GCA_026989995.1 Myxococcales bacterium | reverse complement strand
TTCACCAAGCCGGCGCCGATCGACCTGCGCCAGGAGATCGCGAGCCGCTGCGAAGCCGTGATCGAGGCCCTCGCCGACTGAGGAAGCTGCACGTCGTGCAGTGTGCACGACATGGCGGAGCTCGAGACCCTCGGGGTGCCGGGGCTCTTCGTCGCCACGGTGGAGTTCCAGGATGGAGCCCTCGCGCAGGCCCGCGCCCTCGGTGTGGACCCGGCCGCGGTCTACGTACCCCACCCCATCCAGGACCGGACCGACGAGGAGATGCGCGCCATCGCCGACGCCGCCCTCGAGGCCATCCTCGCCGGGATCGGCCAGGAGGCCGAAGCGGGCTGAGCCGCGACGCCGGGCGCCCGACCGCCTCCGCGGCACGCCGGCGGCCGCTTTGGCCCCGGCGGGCGCGAAGAGGCCCCGCCCGAGCCGGGCGGGGGGTGCGCCGCGCGGGCGGTTCAGCCCTCCCGGACGAAGCGCGGCAGGAAGACGTCCTCCACCGGCTCGAAGATCGCCCGGACCGGCTCCCCGATCCGGATCCCGGCCGGGTCCACCTCGCCCGGGGCGGCCCCCGGCCCGGGCACCAGGTTCGACACCAGCCGGAGGGTCGGATCCTCCTCGAGGGCCACGGCGATCACGTTGTAGGGAGCGAGCTCGGCGTAGGCCGGGAGCAGCGGGGGGTGGGCCACCACGAACGACCAGATCCGGCCCCGGCCCGAGAGGACCTCGAAGCCCCGCTCGGCGGAGCGGCAGAAGGGGCACATGGGCCGCGGCGGGTGGCGTCGGCGCCGGCAGCGCCCGCACACCTGCACCCGGAGCTCGCCGCGCGCCGTTCCCTCCCAGAAGAAGGCGCTGTCCGGATCGGCGGGATCGGGAAGGATGAGTGAGCGCGACACGGCCTAGCTCCGGAGGAGGAGCGCGCTGGTGGGCACGCCCTCTCCGCTGGTGACGAGGCAGGTCTCGGCGCCTTCCACCTGGCAGGTCGAGGTCCCGCGCATCTGGCGCACGCCCTCGAGGATCAGGTTGAAACCGTGCACGTAGGCCTCGGAGAGGCCACCCCCCGAGGTGTTGATCGGCAGGCGGCCGTCGGGCCACTCGAGCGCACCCTCCTCGGTGAACGCGGCGCCCTCGCCCCTCCCGCAGAAGCCGTAGCCTTCGAGGGAGAGAGGGATCAGGGGCGTGAAGGCGTCGTAGATCTGGGCCACGTCCACGTCGCCGGGCCCGAACTCCGCAGCACCGAAGAGGCGCTCGGAGCAGACGTGGCTCGGCCCGCGCAGCGGATCCTCGCAGAAGTAGTTGGTCATCACCTGGTGCTGGCGGGGGAGGCCCTGCGCGTAGCTGTGGATGTAGACCGGGGGGTGGCGCAGGTCGCGCGCCCGCTCCGCCGAGACCACCACGCAGGCGAGGGCTCCGTCCGTCTCGAGGCAGTTGTCGAAGAGGCAGAGGGGCTCGGAGATCCAGCGGGACTCCATGTACTGCTCCCGGGTGAGCAGCCGGTCGTGCATCACGGCCCGGGGGTTGCGGTTGGCGTGCTTCCGGCAGGCGAGGGCCACGTTGGCGAGGTGATCGCGGGTGGCCCCGTACTCGTGCATGTAGCGGCGGGTGAGCATGGCGATCTCGTCCACCGGGCGCAGCAGGCCGAAGGGGCGGGTCCACTGGAAGTCCCCCCCGACCCGCGCCTCCACCCGGGCCCAGGGTCGGCTGCTCGGCGCCGCGCGCTTCCGGGCCCGCCAGGCCACGGCCACCTCGCATTGCCCGCTCGCCACCGCGAGGGCGGCGAGCCCCACCGTCGCGCACCCGGCGCCACCGCCGTAGCCGACCTCGGCGAAGAAGCGCAGGTCTCCGAGCCCCACGGAGCGGGCGAGCTGCACCTCCCGTCCGTCCTCCATCGAGAAGATCACCGCACCGTCGACCTCCGAGGGGTCGAGTCCGGCATCGGCGATGGCCTCGGCCACGGCGAGGCAGCCGAGCTCGAGCTCCGATTCCGGGAGCCCCCGGCCGAAGCGCGTCTGCCCGATCCCGGCGATGGCGGTGCGGTCCCGAAGCGCCACGCCACCGGTCATCCGACCGCCCCGACCACTTCGGCGCGCCGGACCGCGCGGCCCTCCCCTGCGCTCCGCCCCGCAGCGAGCACCATCGGGAGGGTCGTGCGGGCGCCCTCGGGAGACTCCTCCACCGCGCCCCCGAAACGGATCGCCCGGGCGAAGGCGGCCGCCCCATCCCGGAACGAGGTCCACCCGTCGGTCTCGAGGTCGTGGAAGGCGCGGGTCTCGCCGTCGCGGTAGAGGACGAGCACCGGCTCCGCGATCATCCTTGCGGTGCACCCGTGCACGAAGAGCACTCCTTCGCTCCCCAAGGTCTCCATCCGGTCGTCCCTCGGACAGTACCCCGACCCCAACCGCATGCCGAGGCAGGCGACGACCTGCCAGGAACCCAGGCGGGGCACCGGCCCATCGTAGCGCCAGGAGCGGACCGCGGGCCCGTCGCAGACGCCGCCGCCCGGCAGCGGAAAGGTGTGGACGAAGGCGTGCACCCGTCCACCTCCACCGGGGAGAAGAAGCGCGCCATGCTGTACACGTGGTAGGCGTGGTGGAAGGTCGTGGCCCCCCACCGCATCGCTCGGGTTCACTCCGCCAGGCCCACACCGAGGCGGGAACCTCCCGGCCGTCCTGCGGACGCCCCGCCAGCGTGAGCATGCGGATTCCCAGCCACTCCCCGCTACTCCCCGATGGCGCCCTCCTCGACGAGCCGCCGCGCACTCCGGTGCGGGGGGTGGTACCGGAAGTTCTCGAAGACCCGCAGGAGGCGGCCGCGCCGGAGCGCGGCCGCCTCGATGCGGTCGAACTCCGCGAGGCTGCGGGCCGGCGGTTTCTGGAGCGCGACGTGCCGGCCGGCGTCGAGCGCAGCCACGGCCTGCGCGGCGTGGAGGTCGTGGGGTGTGAGGATGTCGACGGCCTCGACCTCGGGCCGCCCGCGCCCGAGACCCCGTCAGAGGCCGAAAGGCCCCGCCGGCCGCGGTACCCTGGGCGCGGCATGCGCCGCCCGCCGTCCTCCGTGATCGACCGGCTCCGCGCTCCCCTGCTCGGGCTCGCCGCCGCCTGCGCCGCCTGCGCCGCCCCGCCCGGGCCCACGCGGACGACGCAGGCCCCGGGGGTCGCCGCGCCCTCACCGGGCCGGCCGGTGGGCCGGGCCCGGAACCTCCGGGCCGGCACGCTCGCCTACGACCTGGTCTCGATCACCCGGAGCAGGTCGGGGGTCCGGGTGGAGATGGACCTCCTCAACGGGACCTCCCGCACCCTGGAATCGGTGGCACTGCGCGTGCGCCTCCACGGCCCCAGCGGGGAGATCCGTGAGGGTCGTCTCGGCGCCGCCCGGCTGCGAGCGGGGGCGAAGCGGCGGGCCGTCTCCTGGGTCGAGGACGTGGATTTTCCGGTCCGCGATGTCACGGTCGAGCTCCTGCACGCCACTCCCTGAAGGGATGAAGCGGGGAGCCGCTCTTCGCCGGTGCAGATGCGGCGCGGGTTCGCTTCCGGATGCGGGCATCCCCAAGGGGCATTCTGGGGAGATCGACCCCCGCGTTGCAGAGGGACGACGCGGAAAGTGGGTCGATATGCCCCATTTTGCAGCGCCTTTCCGGGCAAATCCCCCTTTCAGGGAGGCCGACTGACTGACGGATCGAGATTTGGGTGGAAAGGGGAAGCAGAAGCGCGCATGCTAGGGCGCCCCTCCGCGACCGACGCGGGCGAAGCCAGGCTCCTCCCGGGAGTCTCCCCGGCGGGACGGGCCGCCGACCCGGTCGATGGCGAGCGGATTGCGGCGGGGCTCGGGGACGCCCTCGCGCCCGGCCCACCCCGTGGAGCCACCGCCACGCGGCACCGCGGGGGAGTCGGGGGGCCGCACGGGCCGGCCGCACGGGCCCGACGGACGGGCCGGACGGGCCGGACGGGCCGGACGGACGGGCGGGTCGGAGCGATCCGGACCCGGACCCGGTCGAGGCAGCCAACGAGGGAGGGGAGACCCTCCCGGAAACCGCAGTGCGCCGGATCGCGCACCGCAGAGACGGTCCGGTGGGACGGGACCCGGGCGCACCGGGGCCGGGCCTGCACCGGCCGGACCAGGGGATGAGGCACGTGAAGCTGGAGGAAAGGACCTCGATGCGCTCTTCGGAGTCCGCGCCGCGCGCCGCCAGCCGCCCCGCGCCGGTGGCGCCCGCCGACGATCCCGATCCGGGACGCGAGCGACGCCCGCTCGAGTCGTACTTCCAGGAGATCGGCGGCACGCGGACGCTCCGACGCGAAGAGGAGGTCATGCTCGCGAAGGAGCTCGAGGCGGCCACCGCCGCGCTCCGGGAGGCGCTCTACGCCGTCCCCGTATCCGCCATGCACGTGATCGAGCGCTGGGATGCCCTCCGCGCCCTCTCCCACACCGGCGCGAAGCTGAGCGAATCGGTGGGGGACGAGGAGACCGGCGAGATCGCAGCGCGGGTGGAGCGCGCCGTGCGCCGGCTTCGGCGCCAGCTCGCCCAGCGCGAGAAGGCCTGGCAGCGCCGCGCCCGCGCCGAGATCCGCCGGATCGACGCGCGGATGTCCCGGGACCTCGCTTCGGCCCACCTCTCGCTGGCGGTCCTCGCCGAGCTCCGCGATCGGACCCTCCGGCTGGCAAGGGAGGCCCGCCGGCTCCGCCGGGGGACCCGAAAGCTCAAGGACTTCGAGGACCGCTACGGAGTCACCAAGGACCAGATCCTCGAACTCGCGAACGCGGTGGAGGCGGCCCACGAGCGGATGACGCGGGTCAAGAACCAGTTCATCGAGCACAACCTGAAGCTCGTGGTCGCCATCGCCAAGGACTACCGCAACCTCGGCCTCTCCTTTCCCGACCTGATCCAGGAGGGCAACCTCGGCCTGATCCGGGCGGTCGAGAAGTTCGACCACCGCCGCGGATTCAAGTTCTCCACCTACGCCGTGTGGTGGATCCGGCAGGCCCTGGTTCGGGCCATCCAGAACCACTCGCGCACCATCCGGCTCCCCTCGCACGTGCACGACCGGCTCCAGCGAAGCCAGCGGGTGCGCGCGGAGCTCACCGGGAAGCTGGGGCGGGAGCCCCTGCCCCACGAGCTCGCCCCGGCGCTCGGAACCGACGCCGAATCGCTCGAATCCCTGGACCTGCTCTCGCGGGAGGCGATCTCGCTCGAGTCGTCGGTGGCCGGCACCGAGAAGCGGCTCGAGGACTTCGTGGCCGATCCCCGCACCTCGCAGCCGGATGGCGGGCTCGACGCCGAGCGGATGCGCAGCGGCGTGGGCATGCTCATCGGCCACCTCTCGGACCGGGAGCAGCTCATCCTGCGGCTCCGCTACGGGCTCTCGGGCGAGGAGGAGCACACCCTCGAGCAGATCGGTCAATCGCTCGGGCTCTCCCGCGAGCGGGTGCGCCAACTCGAGGCCCGGGCGCTGAAGAAGCTCCGGGAGACCATCCCGGCGCAGCGCCTGCACCCGATCCTCGAGCCCTGAATCCGGACGGCGCGCACCGGGGCCCACGCGGGCTCCGGTGCGCACCCGGGCGCCCGCGCCTCAGCCGCGGAGCGAAAGCACGACGAGAAGCACCCCGCCCGCGGCCCAGCAGTACCAGGCGAAGTGGTGGAACCCCCGGCTGCGCAGCAGCCGGAGGAAGAGCCAGAGGGCGGCGACCCCCGAGAGGAGCGCGGCCGCGCCTCCCACGCCGAGGGAGGCGAGGCGCTCGCCCGAGGCCGCCATCGCGTCCGGGAGTGCGAGCACCACGGCCCCGGCGATGGCCACGATCGAGAGCAGGAAGGAGAACTCGGCCGCGGCGAGCGGCGCCACGCCGAGGGCGAGGGCGGTCGCCACCGTGGCCCCGCTGCGGGAGATCCCGGGCAGGATGGCCACCGCCTGGGCGCAGCCGATGGCGAGCGCCGCGGCGTAGCCGGGCTCCGGCAGCGACGCCCGCGGCAGCGTGAAGCGGGTCGTGTAGAGCAGGGCCCCGGTGGCCAGAAGCGCCCAGCCGACCGTCACCGGGGACTCGAACTGCGCCTCGACGAAATCGCGAAGCAGAAGGGCCACGGCCACCGCCGGCAGGGTGGCCAGCGCGAGCTTCGCCCCGTAGGCCAGGGCGCTCCCCTCCCGCCGGAGCGCTCCGAGCAGCAGCTCCCCGATGCGCCGCCGGTAGAAGAGCACCACCGCCACGAGCGTCGCCGCGTGGACGGCGATCTCGAAGAGGATCCCCTCCTCGTGGATTCCGAGCAGGGCCTCGCCGATCACGAGATGTCCCGAGCTCGAGACCGGCAGGAACTCGGTCAGCCCCTGCAGGATCCCGAGCAGGACGGCCTCGGCCGGGCTCACGGCGCCCCCGCCGGCGCCGGAACCGCGGCGGTCCTGCGGCGCCGGGCCTCGCGGAAGCCCTCCACCGCGAGGTAGACGGCAGGGACCACGAAGAAGGTGAGCAGCGTCGAGAAGGCCATCCCCCCGGCCACCGCGATGCCGAGCGGTGCCCGGGACTCGCCGCCGGCCCCGAGGCCGAGCGCGATGGGGAGAATGCCCGCGATGGTCGCGAGCGCCGTCATCAGGATGGGCCGGAACCGGGTGCGCGCTGCCTCCCGCGTCGCCTCGAGAAGCCCGACCCCGCGCGCCCGCAACTGGTTGGCGAATTCCACGATCAGGATCGAGTTCTTGGTCACGAGGCCCACCAGCATCACCAGGCCGATCTTCGAGTAGATGTTCAGGGTCTGGTCGATGAGCCAGAGCGCAAGCAGGGCGCCGGTGAAGGAGAGCGCCACCGCCACCAGGATGATCACCGGGTGCACGAAGCTCTCGAATTGGGCGGCGAGCACCAGGAAGACGAAGACCAGCGCCAGGCCGTACGCGAAGAGCAGCGCGTTCTGGGACTCGAAGAAGTCCTCGGCCTCCTCGGCGAAGACCACGCGGTAGCCCTCGGCGCCGGCCAGGATCTCCTCGGCCAGCGCGCGCGCGGTGGCCAGCGCCGCCCCCTGGGAGAGGCCGTCGCCGAGCCGCGCGGTGACCTTGGCGCTCCGAAGCCGATCGTAGTGCGGGAGCGAGCGGGGAGCCACGGCCTCCCGCACCCGGACCACCGAGTAGAGCGAGACGAGCTGCCCGTCGCGCCCGCGCACGTAGAGTCCGAGCAGGTCCTCGGCCCGCTGCCGTTCTGCCCGCGGGAGCTGGGCGATCACGTCATGGGTCTCCCCCTCCAGCTTGAAGGTCGAAAGCGCCTTGCCCCCGAGCAGGATCTGGAGGGTGGTGGCCACGTCCCGCACGGAGACGCCGAGGTCGCTGGCGCGATCGCGGTCGATTTCGAGCTCGAGCTGTGGCTTGTTCATGTGCAGGTCCAGCTGCACGTTGCGGAATCCGGGAGTCGCCTCGAGGCGGTCCACGAGCGCCTGACCGAACCCGTGAAGCTCGTGGACGTCGGGCCCCTGGAGGACGAGGGACACCGGCGCTCCGAGGCCCCGCATCGGCCTCGGCTCCACCACGAAGGTCTCGATCCCGGGCACCTGGTCGACACCCCGCTGGATCTCGTCCCGCAGCGCGGAAAGGCTCGGCGTCGCGCGCTCCCCCCGCGGCCGGAGGCTCACGAAGAAGAAGCCCTCGTTCACCACGCCGGGGGTGCCGATGCCGAGGGCCACCACGGAGAAGGTCCGCTGCACGTCCGGGTGGGTGAGGAAGACGCGCTCCGCTTGCTGCTGGTAGCGGTCCGTGTACTCGATGGTGCTGCCCTGGGGTGCGCGGGTGAAGGCCACCAGCATGCCGCGGTCCGAGTTCGGAATGAGCTCCTCGTCGAGACGGCCGTAGAGCCAGGCGCCGACAGCCACCCAGAGCACCCCGAGCAGCACCACCGCGCCGCGGCGGCGCAGGCTCGGATCGAGCCCGCCCGTGTAGGCCCGACCCAGCGCCGCGAGTGCCCGGCCGAGGAAGCGCTTGATCCTCCCCCCCTGGCCTTCGGCGCGGAGGATCAGCGCGCAGAGGGCGGGGGAGAGCGTGAGGGCGACGAAGCCGGAGACCGCCAGGGCTGAGGCGACGGTCACCGCGAACTCCCGGAAGAGCCGCCCGGTCTTGTCGGTGAGGAAGGTGAGCGGCACGAAGACCGCGATCGCCGAGATGGTCGCCGCGATCACCGCGAAGGAGATCTCGCCCATCCCGCGCCGGGCAGCCTCGACGGGGGGCGTTCCGCCCTCCACCCAGCGCGCCACGTTCTCGAGCACCACGATGGCGTCGTCCACCACGAGCCCGATGGCGAGCGTCAGGCCCATCAGCGTGAGGGTGTTGATGCTGAAGCCCGTGAAGTAGAGGAAGGCGAAGGCACCGAGCACGGAGACCGGGATGGCCGCAGCCGGGATCAGCGTGGCCCGGGCCGAGCGGAGGAAGGCGTAGATCACCAGCACCACGAGGCCGATGGCCTCGAGGATGGTGCGCGCCACGTCGCGAATGGACTCCCGGATGAAGGCCGAGCCGTCCCACGCCGTCTCCAGCACCACCCCCGGAGGAAGCTCGCGGCGCAGCGAGGCGACCTCGGCCATGACGGCATCGGCCACGTCGAGGGTGTTGGCCTTCGATTGCTTCACCACGCCGAGGCCCACCGCGGGGCGGCCGTTGAAGCGGACGATCTTGCGGGTGGTCTCGGGACCCACCTCGACCCGCGCCACGTCGGAGAGCCGGACGGGCTGCCCGCCCCGGTTGGCCACGATCAGGCTCTCGAAGGCGGTGGGCGTCCGCAGCTCGCCGAGGCTCCGCACGGTGAACTCGCGGTCGGCGCCTTCGAGCCGGCCCGAGGGAAGGTCCACGTTCTCGCGCTCGAGCGCAGCGGCCACGTCCGCCACCGTGAGCCCCTGGGCGACGAGTCGCTCGCCGTCGATCCAGATCCGCATGGAAAAGCGCCGCTCGCCGCTCATGAGCACCATGGCCACCCCGGGCAGCTTTCCCAGGCGGTCGCGAATGCTCCGGTCGGCGAGGCTCGAGAGCGCGATCTGGTCGAGGTGGTCGCTGTAGAGGGCGAGCCAGATGATGGGGAAGTCGTCGGCGTTGCGCTTGGCGACCACCGGCTCCTCGGCGTCCTCGGGCAGCGCGCGGCGCGCGCGAGCCACGCGGTCCCGCACGTCGTTGGCGGCGGCCTCGAGATCCCGGCTGATCTCGAACTCCACGCGGATCTCCGACACCTCCTCGCGACTCTCGGAGGTCACGTGCCGGACCCCGGGAATACCGATGATCTCGTCCTCGAGGGGCTCGGTGACGGAGGTCTCCACCACCTCCGGAGCCGCGCCCGGATAGACGGTGGTGACGGTCACCGCCGGGGGATCCACGTCTGGGAGCTCGCGGTTGGGCAGGCGGAACACGGCGAGCGCGCCGAAGAGCGCGATCACGAGGGAGAGGACGGTGGCGAGGACCGGCCGTTCGATGGAGATCTGGGAGAGGCGCACCGAAATCCCTCAACCCCCGCGGGCCGGGGAGGCTGCGGCCCGGCCGCGCGCGGTGGCCCCCGCGTCGCCCCGCTCCGACGGCCCGGCCCGCGCGGTCGCCTCCACGGCCCGGACACGCCCCCCCGCCACGACCTTGTGCGTGCCGGCGGAGACCACCCGGTCGCCCGGCTCGAGGCCGGAGAGGATCTCCGCGCGCCCGTCCACGCGAAGTCCCACCTCCACCGGGACCCGTTCGGCCACGCCCTGCCCGTCGATCCGCCACACGCTCGTGCCGGCGAGACCGGGCACCAACGCGGACTCGGGCACCAGAAGCGCATCCTCCTTGCGCCCGATCTCGGCATCGATGTGTGCGAAGAGGCCGGGGCGGAGGGCGTGGTCCGGGTTGGGGACCCACGCCTTCAGGAGCAGCCGGCGGGTGGCCGGATCGAGGGTCGGTGACACGAAGTACACCGTGCCCGGAAAACGCCGACCGGGCTGGGGCGCCACCTCGATCTCCACGGGAATTCCCGGCCGGACCGCCGAGAGCGCGACTTCGGGCACGTAGAAGAGGAGCTGCAGCCGGTCGATGGCGTCGATCCGGACCAGCGGGGTCTCGGGTTCCACCCGATCGCCGGGGGAGACCTCGAGGGCGCCCATCATGCCGTCGAAGGGGGCGCGGATCAGGGTCCGCTCGAGCTCCACCCGCGCGAGCTCCACCCGCGCCCGGGCCACGTCGCGTTCGGCGGCGGCGCGCTCGAGCTGCGCCTCCGAGGCGACGTCACGTGCGGCGAGCTCCCGGGTGCGCCGGTGGACCTCCTCGGCGAGGGCGAGGCGCGCTCGGGCCTCGGCGAGGCGCGCGCGCTGCTCGGCGTCGCGAAGGCGGATCAGCAGGGTGCCCCGGGTGACCGTGGTGCCTTCCCGGAAGAGGATCTCCTCCACCACCCCGTCGATCTCGGGGTGGAGCACCACCGAGAGCTCGGCAGCGAGCTGCCCCGGAATCCGGACCACGTTCCGAAGGGGCTCCGGCCGCACCGTCACCACCTCGACCACGGGCGCGTCGTCCGTCGGGGCCTGTGACTTCGGTGCGGACTCCTCCCCGCCGCAGGCGAAAAGCGGCAGCAGCGCGAGGAGCAGGAGCGCGGGGGGTCTCTGCACCAAGGTGCCTCCCGGGCGGCGTCGCGGGGGCCCGCCGGGCCTCCGCGCACGTCCCGCGCCCGCCACGTGGCGCTCCGGACGCGGCCATCGCGATGGGACCGGGAACCGTCAACTACGCGGGGAAGCGCGGATTTTCGGCGAGCCTCCTCGGGGGATGCTATCGAACCCGGGTCCCCGCCGGTAGCGAGCTCGACGGCGTGGGTGGCGCGGGCGGTTCCCGGACCGACCCGCAGGAGGTTCGAGGTTGCTGGTGGCCTGTCTCGATCTCGAGGGCGTGCTGGTTCCGGAGATCTGGATCGCCTTCGCGGAGCGAACCGGGATTCCCGAGCTCCGGCTCACCACCCGGGACATCCCCGACTACGACGAGCTCATGGGGCGGCGCCTGCGCATCCTGCGCGAGCGCGGCCTCGGTCTTCCCGACATCCAGGAGGTGATCGGCGGCATGGACCCGCTGCCCGGCGCGGCGGAGTTCCTCAGCTGGCTGCGCGAGCGCCACCAGGTGGTGATCCTTTCGGACACCTTCTACGAGTTTGCGACGCCCCTCATGCGCAAGCTCGGCTGGCCCACCCTCTTCTGCCACTGCCTCGAGGTGGCGCCTTCCGGGGAGGTCACCGGCTACCGGCTCCGGCAGCGCGACCCGAAGCGGCGCGCGATCCAGGCACTTCGCTCGCTCAACTTCGCCACGGTGGCCGCGGGGGACTCCTACAACGACACCACGATGCTCGCCGAGGCCGACGCCGGGATCCTCTTCCGCCCGCCGGACCGCGTGGCGGAGGAGTTCCCGCAGTTCCCCGTGACAAGAGACTACGAGGAGCTCCGCGCCGCCTTCCGCGCCGCCGCCGGCCGGCTGGAATCGGCTGCCCGCGGGAACTCCTGAACCGGCGGGCGCGCCGTGGCGCCGGCTCAGCCTCCGACGAGCCGCGCGGGGTCGCGGGGGCACACGCGGCGCTCGACACCGCGCCGGAACATGGCGAATCCCTCCGGCTGGTAGGTGATCACCACCGCCCGCCGCGGGCGCGAGGAGCGATTGGGCTCGGAGCCGTGCACGAGGTGTGCGGCGAAGAAGATGGCGCTCCCGGCGGGGACCTCGAGCGCGACCTGCCGGCTCGCGTCGAAGCAGGCCGGATCGGTGAAGAGCCCGTCGAGCCGGGCCGGGCCCCGACGGCCGGGCAGAAGGCCCCGGCGGTGGCTGGCCGGGATGACGCGCAGGCAGCCGTTTTCCCGGTCGGCGTCGTCGAGGGCAACCATGACGTTCGGAAGCCGGTCGAGGTGCGAGGCCTCCGGTGCCCAGTACGGGGAGTCCTGGTGCCAGCCGAAGCCGGAGCCCTCGCGGGCCGGCTTCAGGTTGAGCTTGTCCGTGAAAAGCGCCAGGCGGCTGCAGCCGAGGATCCCCTGCACGGGCTCGACGAGGCGGGCATCCTCGATCAGGCGATCGAGGCGCGGGTCGAGGTGGTGGAAGGGCTGGACCACACGGAGCTCGCTGCTCTCCGGCCGGTGTTCGTACTGGATCGTCGCCTCCACCGCCTCCACGTAGCGGTTCCCGTCCACCCGGTAGTGGGTGCCCGTGGCCACCGCCTCGAGCGCACGCAGGCGCACCGCCTCGGCCCCCTCGCGGAGGCAGTCGACCTCCTCCCGGGTGAGCACGGCCTCGCGGACCAGGTAGCCGTCCCGCTCGTAGCGGGCCTTCTCCTCCGGCGAGAGTCCGAAAAGGGACACCGCGACCTCCTCAGGCGGAGCCGCGGCCGCTCCGGGCGTGGCGGCGGCGGTCGGCCTCGCGCAGCAGCCGCTTGCGAAGGCGCAGCGAGCTCGGCGTGACTTCGAGCAGCTCGTCCTCCGCGATCCACTCGAGGGCCGATTCGATGGTGAGCTTGCGCGGCGGCGACAGGATGGTGTTCTCGTCGCGGCCGGCGGCCCGGATGTTGGTGAGCTTCTTGGCGCGCACCACGTTGACCACCATGTCGCCCGGGCGCCGGTTCTCGCCCACGATCTGGCCCTCGTAGACGGGCACCCCCGGCCCCAGGAAGAGGGCGGCGCGTTCCTGGAGCTGGAAGAGGCTGTAGGCGGTCGTGCGCCCCCCCTCGCTCGCCACGAGGGCGCCCACGCGCCGACCGGCGAGCGGCCCCTGCCAGGGCTCGTAGCCGCGCACGGTCCGGTGCAGGGTACCCTCGCCGCGGGTATCGGCCAGAAACTCGCTCCGGTAGCCGAAGAGCCCGCGGCTCGGCACCGCGTAGTGGAGCACCACGTCGCCCTGGCGGTGCTCCATCCGCAGGAGCCGGCCCCGCCGCGCCGCGAGCTTCTCCATCACCGTGCCGGCGTGGGGCTCCGGAAGCTCCACGACCACGTCCTCGACCGGCTCGCAGGGCCGCCCGTCGATCTCACGGACGATGATCTCGGGACGGGAGACGCTGAACTCGTACCCCTCCCGGCGGAGGGTCTCGATCAGCACCGCGACCTGCAGCTCCCCTCGGCCTGCGACCTCGAAGGTGTCGGGGCGGGCCCCGGCTTCCACGCGGATGGATACGTTCCCGAGCGCTTCGCGGTGCAGGCGCTCGCCGAGCTGGCGGCTGGTGAGGAAACGGCCCTCCTGGCCCGCGAAGGGGGAGTCGTTGACGGTGAAGCGCACCCTCAGCGTGGGCGGATCCACCGCGATGCGCGGAAGCACGTCCGGGCAGCCGGGCGCGCGCAGGGTGTCGCCCACCTCGATGGAATCGACCCCGGCGATGAGGGCGATGTCGCCGGCACGCGCCTCGGCGAGCTCCATGCGCTCGATCCCCCGGTAGCCGAAGAGCTTGGTGACGCGGAAGGTCTCGGTGCCGCCGGACGCCGCGACCCGCTCGACCACGGATCCGCGACGGAGGGAGCCGCGCTCCACGCGGCCCACCACGAGACGCCCCACGTAGTCGTCGAAGCCGAGGGTCACGGCCTGGAAGAGCAGTGGCCCTTCGAGATCGACCTCCGGCGCCGGCACTTCGCGGACGATGGTCTCGAGCAGAGGGCGGAGGTCGACGCGGGGACCGGCCGGATCGAGGGAGGCGGTTCCCTCCCGCGCCGAGGCGTAGACCACCGGGAACTCGAGCTGCGCGTCGCTGGCCCCGAGGTCCACGAGCAGGTCGAAGACCGCGTCGACCACGGCCTCCGGACGGGCCTCGGGGCGGTCGATCTTGTTCACCACGAGGATGGGACGCAGCCCCCGCTCCACGGCCTTGCGGAGCACGAAGCGGGTCTGGGGCATGACTCCCTCGACCGCATCCACGAGCAGCAGGGCGGCGTCGACCATGCCGAGCACGCGCTCCACCTCGCCGCCGAAGTCGGCGTGACCCGGGGTGTCCACGAGCTGGATGCGCACGCCCTCGAAGTCGACGGCGGTGCTCTTGGAAAGGATCGTGATGCCCCGCTCCCGCTCGAGATCGCCGCTGTCGAGCACCCGCTCCGCCACCTCCTGCCGTTCGCGGAAGCTGCCGGTCTGGCGCAGGAGGCCATCCACCAGCGTCGTCTTGCCGTGATCCACGTGGGCGATGATGGCGGCGTTGCGAATTTCCTTGCGGGGCGAGGGCATGGGCGGCGAAAGCTAGCAAACCGCCCGCGGGGAGGGCGTGTGGACGGGGCGGGGCGCCCGACCGCTTCCGGGAGCCGGAACCCCGCTTTTACCGAAGTTTGACACGCCAGCGCTCCCGGCGGCCGAAGGGCTCCCTACCTTGCGGGCGCAGTTCGCAC
>JALSIO010000569.1 GCA_026989995.1 Myxococcales bacterium | reverse complement strand
GGTCGTACGGGCGGTCCCGCCGGGGTCGAGGCGCTCGATCCGGCCGCCGCCTCGGGCGTCGTGTTGCGCATCTAGGCGCTCCGACGCGACGGACCCCGCCGGGCATGGCGTTCGTCCGCGTGTCTCGGGCGCCGTGGCGCACCTCTGAGCATCCGGCGCCTGCCGGGAAGCATACCCGGGGCGCCGTGGGCCGCAGGACGCGCCCGCGGCGGCCGAAACGCCGCGGGCGGCCGCAGGCGCCCGTCCACGAGCGGGGCAGGCGGGCGTGGGGGGTCGGGCCGAGCGCGCCGCAGGCTACGAGTATCCCTCGTCCGGGTCCGGGGCGACGGCCGCCGCCGCCCGGTCCGCCCCCTCGAACTGCGCCTGCACCTCGGCCAGGTAGCGCGCCCACGGGATCGCGCGCAGGCGCGCCAGCGGGATCGGCTCGCCGGTGTCCTCGCAGATCCCGTACGTCCCCGCATCCATGCGCTCGAGGGCCGCGTCGATCTCCGCGAGCAGGCGGGCGTCCGCCTCCGAGCGCCGCGCCAGCGCCTGCCGGATCCGCTCGGCCGCGGCCCGGTCGTGCGGATCGCCGCGGTCCGGGGTCCAGCGCTCGTCCTCGGCGTCCGCGAGGATCGCGGCGGCCCGGTTCGCAAGGCGCCGCCGCTCGGCGAGCAGCCGTGCCCGCAGCTCGTCCAGCACGGCCGGGGGGAGCGAAGGGGCGTCGTCCACGGGATCGATCCTAGCAGGCGCGCGAGCACCCGCGGCGCGCGTCCGGGGGCGCGGCGGGCCGGTGCGCGCCGCGGTCTGGTAGAAGGCCGACCATGGCTCAGGATCCCTCCCCCGACCTGCGGATCGAAGACGAGGGCGCCGTGCGCTGGATCCGCTTCGATCGCCCCGAGCGCAAGAACGCCCTGACGCGCGCCATGTACGCGGCGGCCGCCGAGGCGCTGTCGCAGGCGGACGACGACCCGGCCGTCCGGGCCGTGGCCTTTGCCGGGGCCGGTGGCGTGTTCACGAGCGGCAACGACCTGGCGGACTTCGCGAAGGACCCGCCGCGCTCGAAGGACACGCCCGTGTTCCGCTTCCTGCTCGCGCTCGTGCGGGCGAAGAAGCCGGTGCTCGCCGCCGTCGAGGGCCCGGCCGTCGGGATCGGGACCACGATGCTGCTGCACTGCGATCTCGTCACGGCCGGGCGGTCGGCGCGCTTCCACATGCCGTTCGTGCGGCTGGGGCTCTGCCCCGAGGGTGCGTCGAGCTTCTTCGTGCCGCGGCAGGCGGGCTTCGCCCGAGCCGCGCGCTGGCTGTTGCTCGGGGAACCGTTCGGGGCCGAGGACGCCCGGGACGCGGGGTTCGTGGCCGAGGTGACGGACGACGGCGGCGCGGAGGCGGCCCTTCGCGCGCTGGCGGACGACCTCGTGACGCTCCCCCCCGCGGCGGTGCGCGAGACGAAGGCGCTGTTGCGCGCGCCCGTGCGCGAGGCGGTCGAGGCGGCGCTGCATCGCGAAGGCGCCCGCTTCCTCGAACGCTTGCGCAGCCCCGAGGCCCAGGAGGCGTTCGCGGCCTTCTTCGCCCGGCGAACGCCCGACTTCTCGCGGTTCACGTAACTTACGCAGGGCTCGAGAAAAGCGAGAGACGCCCCCCTTTCGAGGGACGCCTCTCGCCGTTGCGATGGTGTCTCGGGAACCCGTGAAGCCCTCCCGAACCGGGCGAGGGGGCGGAGCGCCACCGACCCGGTGTCGGGATGGGATCGGTTTTCGGGCTCTCAGTTACAAACCTGACCGCAGTTCGAGTTGGCGCAGTTTCCGAGGTCGATCAGCTCCTGCGGCGGGGGGCCGCAGTCCTGGACGCACTGGGCCTCTGGGTTGCCGTTGCTGAGACAGTCGGCCCAGCATGCGCAGTCCTGGGACGCCTGACAGGCGTTGAGCTCGGCGTCGCAGTTCATGAAGACACACTCCTGGCACGGGTCGACCCCGCCGGTGGTGGCGGGCCCGGTGGAGGTGCCAGGTCCGGTGGTGGTGCCGGGTCCGGTGGTGGTGCCGGGTCCGGTGGTGGTGCCGGGTCCGGAGGTGGACGTCGAGGTGGACGCGCCGCCGGAGGAACCGGCGGTGTCCGTCTCGGTGCCGCCACCG